>NZ_JBSGJD010000371.1:0-6855 GCF_053605405.1 Amycolatopsis sp. NPDC003861 | reverse complement strand
ACGGCGTCTCGCCGATGGTGCACCAGGAGGCCGCGGACCGGAACCTGCGCACGATCGACGCGACCTGCCCCCTGGTGACGAAGGTGCACAAAGAGGTCAACCGGTTCGCGAAGGACGACTACGACATCCTGCTGATCGGCCACGAGGGCCACGAAGAGGTCGAGGGCACCGCCGGCGAGGCGCCGGACAAGGTCCAGCTGGTCGACAAGGCCGAGGACGTCGACAAGGTCCAGGTGCGCGACCCGTCGAAGGTGATCTGGCTGTCCCAGACGACGCTGTCGGTCGACGAGACGATGGAGCGCGTCGACCAGCTCCGCGAGCGCTTCCCGGGTCTGGCGGACCCGCCGAGCGACGACATCTGCTACGCGACGACGAACCGCCAGGTCGCGGTCAAGGCCATGGCCGCGGAGTGCGACCTGGTGCTGGTGGTCGGGTCGACGAACTCGTCCAACTCGAAGCGCCTGGTCGAGGTGGCCCTGAAGGCGGGGGCGCGGGCGTCGTACCTGGTCGACTTCGCGCACGAGGTCGACGAGGCATGGTTCGACGGCGTGACGACGGTGGGTGTGACTTCCGGCGCATCGGTCCCGGACGAGCTGGTGATGGACCTCCTGGCCTGGCTCGCCGAACGCGGCTACGGCGACGTCGACGAGGTCACGACGGCCAACGAGAAGATCACCTTCGCGCCGCCGAAGGAACTGCGGAAGGTCTGAGGCCACTTCGGCGGCGGGTCGCTTCCGCGGCTCGCCGCCGTGTCGTCCCTCCGATCACGCGTGATGACTCTCTGATCACGCTCTCGGGTCAGCGTTCTTCTTCGTCCCAGGGACGGTTCCGGCGCGGCGGAGTGCTCCGCCCACCGGACGGCCGACGGGGCGGCGGGGCGTCACGGCCGTCCTCGGGCGGGCGCGGACGCCGCCGCGGAGCGTCCCCGCGCGGCTCGCGCCGACGGGGGTCGCCTTCGTCCGGACGCGGCGTGCGCCGGCCGGCGGGCGGGGGCTTGCGGGTGCCGCGGTCGCGTTCGGCGGGGGCACCTTGGCGGGGAGCACGGCGTTCGCCGTCCGCCGGGGGCCGCGGACGGCGCGGCGGCGGTTCGCCTTCCCGGCCACGGCGGGCGCCTTGCGGGAGCGGCGTCTGCCCGGTCCGGTTCGACCCGGCCGGCCGCGGCCGCTCGCTCGCGCGCTCGTCGGTCTTCTTGCCCTTCTTCGGGGCGTCCGGGTCGCGCTCGCGGAAGATGCGGACGAAGCCGATCAGCAGCGTGATGCCGGTGGTGATGGCCATGGTGGGGAAGCCGTTGATCAGCGGGGTGCCGATGTTCAGCGCCTTCGACAGCATGTCGTCGCCCTGCGAACCGGACGTCAGCAGGATCACGCCGGGCACGGTCACGGCCAGCACCAGCGGCGGCATCACCATGGGCCCGAACAGGCCGCGGCGCTTCACCGCGCAGACCGCGATCACGGCCCCGGCGATGTAGCAGACGGTGAAGACCACCGGGATGCTGCCCTGGCTGGGCTTGCCCAGGAGGGCGCCAACGATCGCCAGGCCGAGGCCGACCAGGACCGCCGCCCACCAGGGCAGTCCGCGCCTCGAACCGACGACAGGACGCTCGTCCCACGCAACGGGGACGTCGTCGGCATCTGGATCGCTCTGGCGATCGCGAATCGCGGTCACAGGGCAACACCGTATCTCGTGGTTGTGAAGATCTTGCCAGCACCGCCGCCGACGTGGGCCGACAGCCACCGGCGGAGCCCCCTCCGGCGGCGTGGGACAGCGCTGGCGAGCGAGCCGGCGGCCCGCTGAAGCAAGGGTGCCTCGGGCGGGACGCCGACGACAACTCACGGGTGGAGGAGTGGCCAGGCCGCCTGACCGGTGGAGAGGCAGGCGGTGGCGGCCGGATCCGTGAATACGCTGGTCAGGCGGCCGCGGCCACGCTCGGCCTGGCAGCAAGCCGGGGTTGCGCCCGGCTCGATGGCCCGCCGGGCTGCCGCCTCGTGTGCACCTGGCCGGGCTTGCTCGCCGAGCCGGCGGCCGCGCTCGGCTCGGCGGCGGGGTGGGCTTGCCCCCGGCCCGGCTTGCTCGCCGACCCGCAGGCTCGGCGTTGCGGGGACCCCCGGCCGCGCCCGCCCGACCCGCTGGCCGGCTCACAAGCCAGACCAGCCGCCGGAAACCTTCGGCCGCACTCACCCCGCGCTCGGGTTTGCCCGCACCCGCAGGCCCGGCCTCGCCGGACCCCCGGACGCGCTCGCCCGGGCACCTCCTCAACTAGCCGCCAGCTCGTCTCCCTTCCGCACCGTCGGCACGGCTGCCGGGCTTCCCGACGCCTCCGTCAACGGCGCCACCGTCGACCGGAACGTCTCCAGCGCCTCCAGCTCCCGCCGTCGCGCCGACAGGAACCGCTGCAGGTGCGTGCTCGACAGGTTCAACGCCTCCACCGCACCACCCGCCGCCCGGTGGGCGGCCGCCGCGCCGGCTCGGACCTGCTCCACGTCCGCCTCCAGCGTCCGGTCGCTCGCCGCGAACAGCGCCGCCGAGGCCAGTACGCCGAAGCCCGTCGGGCCGCACAGGAACACCCGGCGGTCGATCAGCCAGCGCAGCAGCTCCGGGTCCGTGTCCAGCGCCGCGACCACCGCCGCGTCCGAGGGGACGAACATGATCGTTCCGTAGATCGCGTCCGCCCAGCGCTGGTAGCCCTTGCCCGCCAGCTCGGCCGCGCGGGAGCGGATCTGGCGGACGTGCGCGCGCAACGCGTCCAGCCGCTCGTCCGGGTCGTCCGTCTCCACCGCCTCGGACCACGTCGCCATGCTCGCCTTCGCGTCCACCGGGACCGTCCGGTCGCCGCCCACGCGCAGGACCATGTCCGGCTTGGCCGAGCCGCCGCCGCCCAAGTCCGTCTGGAGCGTGAAGTGCAGGTCCTCGCGCAGGCCCAGCGCCCGGGCCGTCTCGACCAGGACCTGCTCGCCCAGCTCGCCCCGGCCGCTGATCGAGGCGAACGCCACCTCGTAACGCCGCAGCGCCAGCTGCTGCTGGTCCGCCTTGGCCCGCTCGGCCGCCACCAGCCGGGCCGCCGCGTCCGCCCGGCGCATCCCGTCCTGGTACAGCCGCCACAACAGCGCGACGGCGAACAGCAGCAGGACCGCCAGCACGATCGCCGCCGTCGTCAGCACTGTCGCCACTTCGCCTCCTCCATGCCAACCCGAGCTCCGGGGCTCGCAGACATCATGGCGGACCCCACCGACAAAAACCGCACCCGATCCGTCGCTCTGGGTAGCTGACCTGCGAACACATCGATTCCGCGAAGGGCGTGTCCGATCTTGCCCGCTCGTGTTAGTACACACGTTCGAGTGAGAAGGCGGCGTGCCTGCGCGATTTCGTCGGAGCGGGGTCGTACCGTTGCCCCTCGTGAGATTCCTGCACACCTCCGACTGGCACGTCGGCCGCACCTTCCACGGCGCCGACCTGCTCGCGGAACAGGAAGCGGTGCTCGGGCACCTCGCCGACCTCGTGGCCGGCGAGGCGATCGACGCTGTCCTGGTGGCAGGCGACATCTACGACCGCGCGGTCCCCTCCGCCGAGGCTGTGCGGGTGGCCACCAGGGCCGTCGCCCGGATCCGCGCAGCCGGCGCGCAACTGGTTGTCACGCCTGGGAACCACGACTCGGCACCCCGCCTCGGCGCCTTCGCGGAATTCGCCGCGGCCGGCGGCCTCCACCTGCGCACCACCGTCGCCGGGCTGGCCGAACCGGTCCTGCTCGAAGACGCTCGTGGGGCCGTCGCCGTCTACGGCATTCCTTACCTCGAACCGGAACCGGCGCGCCACGCACTCGGCGTGCCGGACGCGCGCGGCCACACCGGCGTGCTCACCGAGGCCATGCGCCGGATCCGTGCGGACCTCGGAACCCGGCCCGGCGTCCGCTCGGTCGTGCTCGCGCACGCGTTCGTCACCGGCGGCGAACCCACCGACAGCGAACGCACCATCGCGGTCGGCGGCGTCGAGCAGGTGCCCGGCTCGGTCTTCGACGGCGTCGACTACGTGGCGCTGGGCCACCTCCACGGCCCGCAGACGCTCGCCGAGCACCTGCGGTACTCCGGCAGCCCGCTGGCGTACTCGTTTTCCGAGGCGCGCCAACGCAAATCGGTCTGGCTGGTCGACCTGAGCGCGCACGGCCTGCACGAGGTGCGGCGGCACGAACTGCCCGTGCCGCGACAACTCGCCACCCTCGAAGGCGAAATCGAGAACCTCTTGACGGCCCCGGAGCACGACGCCTACCGAGACCACTTCCTGTCGGTCACCGTCACCGATCGCGTGCGCCCGGTCGACGCGATGCGGCGCCTGCGCGAGCGGTTCCCGTACGCGGTGCACCTGGAGTGGGAGCCCGCGGGCGGGCACGCCGGCGCCCCGCTGCGCTACTCCGACGCCGTCCGCGGCCGGTCCGACATCGAGGTCTCGCGCAGCTTTCTCGACGACTGCCGCGGCGCCCCGCCGACCGAGAGCGAAGAGCAGCTCCTGTTCCAGGCCCTGGAAGCGGCCGACCGGGGGGCCCTCGCGAAATGAGGCTGCACAGGCTGGAGGTCGAAGCCTTCGGGCCGTACTGCGCACGCGAAGTGGTCGACTTCGACGTGCTCGGCGCCGACGGTCTCTTCCTCCTGCACGGCGAAACCGGCGCGGGCAAGACGACGCTGCTCGACGCGATCGCGTTCGCGTTGTTCGGCGTGGTTCCCGGCGCCCGCAACGAGGCCAAGCGTTTGCGCTGCGACCTCGCGGAGCCCGACCAGGTCACCGAGGTCGCGCTCGAGCTCACCGTGCAGGGGCACCGGCTGAAGATCGTGCGCAATCCCGAGTACCAGCGGCCGAAGCGGCGCGGTGAGGGCACGACCACCCAGCAGGCGCGGGTGTCGCTGAGCTGGGTCGGCACGGCGCCCGCCGGGCTGGCGCCGGAGGGCCTGATCCGGATCGAAGAGGTCGCGCGCACGGTCGAGCGGCTGCTCGGGATGACCGCGGCCCAGTTCTTCCAGGTGGTGCTGCTGCCCCAGGGCGAGTTCGCCCGCTTCCTGCGTTCGGACACCGCCGAGCGCGAGAAACTCCTGGAGCGGCTGTTCGGCACCGAACGCTTCGCCGACGTCGAACGCTGGTTCGCCGACCTGCGCGCCGAGCGCGGCCGTGAGCTGGACGCGCGGCAGCGGGACGTCCGGGAGCTGCTGGCCCGCTACGCGCAGGAGGCCCAGCAGGAGCCACCCGAGACGGACGTGGCCGTGTGGGTCGACACCGTGCTCGACGCGTCGGAGGCCCGCGTCGGGCAGGTGACGGCCGAGGAGGAGCGGGCACGCTCGGCCGCCCAGCGCGCGGACGTCTACCTCCAGGAAGAACGCGCGGGCGCGGAGAAGATCCGGCGGGTCCGCAACGCGCACCTGCGGCTGCTCGAAATCACCGAGCAGGCGCCACAGCGGGCCGAGTGGGCGCAGGAGGTGGCGGCCGCGCGGCGGGCGGCCGGCGTCGCCGTCGAGGCTGACTTGCTGGACAGGCGGGCCGCCGAGCTGGCCGAAGCCGAACAGGAGGAGAAGGCCCGCGGCGCTCGGCTGCGGGAGTTCGGCACCAGGGCGGCCGGTGATCTGAAGGCCCGGGCGGCCACGGCCCACGAAGAGGCGGGCGTGGTCGCCGAGCTGGTCGCCGAGGCCGAACAGCAGGCGCTCGACGTCATGCGTCGGGACGACCGGAAGCTCGCCGCCGTCACGGCGCAGCAGCAGGTCGAGGAGCTGACCGGTGAGCTGGCCGCGATCCCGGGCCAGCTGGCGAAATTGCGCGCGGACGCCCTGGCCGCGGCTGAAGCCGAGGCGAAGCTCGATGGCGCCAAGGCAAAGGTGGATGAGCTGCGCGCCTTCGCGCGGGACGCGGCCGAACTGCCCGAGGCCGAGGCGAAAGTCCAGCGAGGCGAAGCGAAACTGCGCGAAGTCGTCGACGCGCACCAGGCGGCCCGGCAGCGGCGGCTCGACCTGCGGGAGCGGCGGCTGGACGGGATGGCGGCCGAGCTGGCCGCCGCGTTGGCCGACGGCGCGCCGTGCCCGGTGTGCGGATCGGCCGACCATCCGGCGAAGGCGAGCCGGGACGTCGAGCTGGTCGACCCGGTCGAGGAACGCGCGGCCGAGGAAGCCGAGCAGGCCGCGGACGTGCTGCGGCAGCGGGTCGTCGTCGCGCTGGAAGAGGCGAAGGCTCGGTTGGCCGGGCTGATCGAGCGGCTGGCCGGGCGCACCGCCGAGTCGATCACCGCCGAGCTGGCGGACGCCCGCGCCACCGTCGCCGCCCTGACCGAGCAGGCCGCCGCCAAGGCGAAGCTGGGCCAGCAGGTGGTGCTGCTGGAGCGCGACCTGGAAGCCCGGAGCGAACGGCTGAGGCGGGCCGAACAGGCGGCGACCGAAGCCACCACCGACGTCCGGGCCCTGGAGGAGCGGCTGGCCGAGCGGGAACGCCGCCTGGTCGCCGGGCGGGGTGAGTTCGCGGACGTCGGCGCGCGGCGGCAGCACCTCCTCGGCCTGGCCGAGGCCCTGGAGGCGGTCGCGGAGGCGCGGACGGCGGTGGCCGGCGCCCGGGAACGCGTTGCCCAGCAGAAAACGCTGGTCGAGGCGGCGGTGCAGGCGAAGGGGTTCACGTCGCTGAAGAAGGCTCGGGCCGCGATGCTGCCGGACGAGCAGATCGAGAAGCTGGAGCAGGGCATCGCCGAGGCCGAGGCGGCCGCCGCGGGCGCGCGGGCCCTGCTGGCCGAGCCGGACCTGTTCGGGATCTCGCCGGACGACGTGGCGGACGTCGGCCGCGCGGGCGCCGCGGCCCCGCGGGCGCGGGCGCCGCGGGGTAGAGGACACGTCTGAACTC
>NZ_JBSGJD010000370.1:0-6862 GCF_053605405.1 Amycolatopsis sp. NPDC003861 | reverse complement strand
CTTCGCAAACTCAGTCCTACCAGCGGCCCCACGCCTCATCTCACGGCAACACGCACCCCACCCAGCCCTACTGAGAAAACCTCATTGGGGCGCTTGGGGCGGCCCGGTCGGGGCAGCGGGCGTTGCGGTCGCCGGAACTGTCGGACCCCGGCGTTACGCTCTGCCCATGCCCGACGCCGACACTGTCACCACCGACACCCCAGCCTCCGCCGTCGCCACCGAGGTGCGGCGGCGGCCCGCGCTGTCGCCGTCGAGGGCCAGCGACTTCAAGCAGTGCCCGCTGCTCTACCGGTTCCGCGCGGTCGACCGGCTGCCGGAGGTCCCGACCAAGGCCCAGCTGCGCGGCACGCTCGTCCACTCCGTCCTGGAGCGGCTGTTCGCCCTCCCGGCCGCCGAGCGCGTCCCCGCCCAGGCCCGCGAGCTGCTCGGGCCGGCGTGGACGGACCTGTCCGCGGACCGTCCGGAGTGGACCGAGCTGTTCGACGGCGAAAAACCCGACGAACACGCGGAATGGCTGCAGTCGGCCGAAAAGCTCCTCGACGCCTACTTCGAACTCGAAGACCCGCGCCGCCTCGAACCGGAGGCCTGCGAGCTGCACGTCGAGATCGAGCTCGGCTCCGGCGTGCTGCTGCGCGGCTACATCGATCGGCTCGACGTCGCGCCCACCGGCGAGATCCGGGTCGTCGACTACAAGACCGGGGCCGCGCCGCGCGAGATCGGCGAGGCGAAGGCGATGTTCCAGATGAAGTTCTACGCCGTGGTGCTGTGGCGGCTGCGCGGGATCGTCCCGCGCCAGCTGAAGCTCATGTACCTCACCGACGGCCAATCGCTCGCCTACACCCCCGACGAGGCCGAGCTGCTGCGCTTCGAGCGCACCCTCGAAGCGATCTGGCAGGCCATCCTGAAGGCGGGCAAGACCGGCGACTTCCGGGCGAACAAGAGCAAGCTGTGCCACTGGTGCGACCACCAGGCGCACTGCCCCGAGTACGGCGGCACCCCACCCGAATATCCCGGCTGGCCGGAGCCCGACGCGGGCGACGAGACGCCCCTGGACCGGGCCGACTGATGGCCGACGCCTTCTACGCCCCGCTCGGCGACGGCCGGTTCTCCGCGACCGGGCACACGGCCGGCCCGTGGACGCCGGACGCCCAGCACTTCGGCCCGCCGTCGGCGTTGCTCGTCCGCGCCCTCGAAAACGTCGAATCCGCGCACCCGGCCGAACTCGCGCGGGTGACCGTCGAGATTCTCGGGCCGGCGCCGGTCGCCGAGCTCACCGTGCGGGCCCGGATCGAGCGGCCCGGCCGGTCGGTCGAGTTGCTGCAAGCCGAGCTGGCGAGCGCCCAACGGGTCGTGGCGCGGGCCTCGGCGTGGCGCATCGCGACGTCGGACACCGCAGAAGTCGCCACCGACGCCGGCCCGCGGCTGCCCACGCCCGGCAGCGTCGCGGAGTCGCCGTGGCCGGACGGCTGGCAGGGCGGCTACCTCGACGCGGTCGAGTGGCGCGCGGTGCGGGGCGGCATGGACGTCCCGGGCCCGGCGGCCGTGTGGGCGCGCCAGCGCGTCCCGCTGGTCGACGGCGAGGAGCCGAGCGGCCTGCAGCGGCTGTTCGCCGTCGCCGACTCCGGCAACGGCGTGTCCAACTACCTCGACCCGCGGAAGTGGTGGTTCATCAACTCCGAACTCACCATGCACCTGCGGCGGACACCGTCCGGCGAGTGGATCGGCCTCGACGCAGTGACGCTGGTGGGCCACCACGGCATCGGCACCGCGACGAGCATCCTGCACGACGAAGGCGGCCCGGTGGCCACCGGCGCGCAGGCGCTGATGGTCCGGCCGCGACAGGCCGGGGGCGGATAGCCACCCACAACGGGCCCGCATCCAATAACCTTCGCGGAACGACCGACTTGAGGAGCGCTCCGGCATGCAGATCACCTCGGTGGTCAACCAGAAAGGCGGGGTCGGGAAGACCTCTCTGAGCGTCGGCACCGCGGCCGCACTGGCCGAGCGGGGCCGCCGGGTGCTCCTGGTCGACCTCGACCCGCAGGGCCACGCGACGACCGAGATGCTCGGGCTGTCCGAGGTGGCCGCGGACCAGCCGAGCCTGGCGAAGGCGCTGGCCAAGACGTGGAAGGGCCCGATCGAGGAACTCGTCGTGCCGCACCCGCGCAGCAACCTCGGCCGCGGCGGCGCGCTCGACGTCGTGCCGACGTCACCGGGGATGTTCGACCTGATCCGGCGGCTCGACTCGTTCCGCGTCCCCGGCTGGCAGCTCGCGCGGGTCATCCAGTTCGCCAACTACGACCACTGCGTCATCGACTGCCCGCCGGCGCTGGACGTGCTGACGAACAACGCGCTGGCGGCCTCGCACGGCATCCTCGTGCCGGTCCAGCCGGACAAGACGAGCATCCGCGCGCTGCGGCTGCTGGCCGACCAGGTCCGCTACGTCGAGCAGACCGTCGGGCGGCAGCCGCTTTCGTGGTTCGGCCTGGTCCCGAGCCTGTACCGGCGGCCGATCTCGCACTACGCGGCCGCGGCGCTGCAGGAGATGTACGACTTCGGCATCCCGATGCTGTCGCACCTGCCGCTGGGCGTGGTGATGAACGAGGCGGCCGCGCACGGCGTCCCGGTGACGACGTACGCACCGGAGACGTTGCAGGCGCTGTCCTTCCGCGAGATCGCCGAGACGCTCGACAGCTACCTGGAGGAGAACGCGGCCCCGGCGGTGGTCCCGGCCGACGAGGAGTTCGTCTTCGAGGACTTCATCTCCGAGGTGGCGGTGGCGCGCAACGTCAACGACAACGGCGCCCGCAAGGGCCTCTACGACCTGCTGCCCAAGAAACCCAACCGTCCCCGGTCGTGAGTGGTAAGGCGGGTTCTAACCCGCTGCTTGAGTTCAGGACATCGTGCACAGTTGATGTTTCAGCACATCGTGGACACTGACCGGCCTGTCAGCATGGTCACCAGAGCTTCTCTGGTGACCATGCCGCGATGGGCAGAGCAGGGTTTTCGATGGATCCTGAGTTCGTCGCCGCCATCGCGCGAGCAGCAGCGGGCGAGAAGGTCAACATCGCGCGGTTCTGCCGCGAACACGATGTCTCCCGCAGCGTGTTCCACAAGTACCTGGCCCGCTTCCGCGACGAAGGCAGCGACGGGTTCACCCGCCGCAGCACCGCACCACACCATCACCCGACCGCCCTCGGGGCACCGGTCACCGAGGCGGTGCTGCGGACCCGCAAAGAACTCGGCGAGCAGGGCCTGGACAACGGCCCGATCTCCATCCGCTGGCGGCTGGAAGACACCCACCAGCCACCGATACCGTCCCAGTCCTCGATCTACCGGATCCTGCGCGACCACGGCCAGATCACTCCCCAGCCACGCAAGAAACCGCGGACCCGGCGCCGGTTCGAATACGCCGACCCCAACGGCTGCTGGCAGATCGACGGCATGCAACACCACTTGGCCGACGGCACCAAGGTCTGCATCATCCAGATCCTCGATGATCACTCCCGTCTCGACGTCGGCACCTACGCCGCGGACAGTGAGAACACCACCGCCACCTGGGCTGCCCTGCAGCAAGCCTTCGCCGGTTACGGCCTGCCCGTGCGGCTGCTGTCGGACAACGGGCTGGCCTTCACCGGCAAACACCGCGGCCGGATGGTCGAACTCGAACGCCACCTCGCCGGACTCGGCATCACCAGCATCGCCTCGACTCCACGCCATCCGCAGACCTGCGGCAAGAACGAACGCCTCCACCAGACCCTGCGGACCTGGCTCGCCGCCCGGCCGCCCGCCGACACCCTCGCCCAACTGCAGGAACTGCTCGATGAATACCGGCAGGTCTATAACCATCGCCGTCACCAAAGCCTGGGCGGTGACACACCCCAGCAGCGCTATGACGCCCGCCCGAAAGCCGTCCATCCCACGGGGCCTCACCGGCCCAGCGGCCTGACCACCCGGCCGGTCTCGGCCACCGGCGTGATCGCCTTCTCCGGCTGCTCCATCGTCCTCGGACGGACCTGGGCCGGGCGCACCGCCAGCGTCTACTGGCAAGGCGACCGCGTCACCATCATGATCGGCGACACGGTCGCCCGCCAACTCACACTAGACCGATCGATACGCTACCAACGCCTCACCGACCAGTAACTGTCCACGATGTCGTGAATCAGATCTGTCCACGAAGTCCTGAAACATGACAGCGGGTTCTAACCCGCCTTACCACTCACGACGGGTGCGGGTCAGAGGCGGCAGGAGCGGATGTCGGAGGCCAGGATCGCCTTCGCGCCGACCTCGGCCAGCTCGTCCATGATCAGGTTGACCTTCTTGCGCGACACCATCGCCCGCACGGCCACCCAGTCTTCGTCGGCCAGCGGCGCCACCGTCGGCGACTCCAGGCCCGGCGTGATCGCGATCGCGCGCTCGACCAGCGTCCGCGGGCAGTCGTAGTCGAGCATCATGTACTGCTGCGCGAACACGACCCCGCGCAGGCGCGCGGCCAGCTGCGACTTCGCCTTGCTCTCCCCGGTGCCCCGGCGCTGCAGCAGCACCGCTTCCGAGACGCAGATCGGGTCGCCGAAGGCCACCAGGTTGTTCTGCCGCAGCGAGCGCCCGGACTCGACGACGTCCGCGATCGCGTCCGCCACGCCGAGCTGGATCGAGATTTCGACCGCAC
The DNA here is from genome assembly GCF_053605405.1 of Amycolatopsis sp. NPDC003861. NCBI lineage: Bacteria > Bacillati > Actinomycetota > Actinomycetes > Pseudonocardiales > Pseudonocardiaceae > Amycolatopsis > Amycolatopsis sp. NPDC003861. The sequence continues at coordinate 2,193 of NZ_JBSGJD010000370.1, read as the reverse complement.
CGTCGAGGCGGATCACCTCGGCCTCGACGCCGTGGCGGGCGAGGTCGTCGCGGACCAGCCGCGGGTAGGACGTGGCCAGCCGCTTGCCGTGCAGGTCCGCCGGCTTCCACTCGCGGCCGGCCGGGGCCGCGTAGCGGAACGTCGAACCGCCGAAGCCCAGCGCCTGGATCTCCTCGACCGGGGCGCCGGAGTCGAGCGCGAGGTCGCGGCCGGTGATGCCGAGGTCGAGCTCGCCGGAGCCGACGTAGATGGCGATGTCCTTGGGACGCAGGAAGAAGAACTCGACCTCGTTGACCGGGTCGAGCACGGTCAGGTCGCGCTGCTCATGCCGCTTGCGGTAGCCCGCCTCGCCGAGCATCTCCGTCGCCGCGGCGGCGAGGGCTCCCTTGTTCGGCACGGCAACACGCAGCATTTCGCTCTTCTCCTCGTTCTTCGAGTTCTTCGGGGACCACCCGTCACAGGTAGCGGTAGACGTCCTCGGTCGACAGGCCGCGGCCGAGCATCAGCACCTGCACCCGGTACAGCAGCTGCGAGATCTCCTCGGCGAGCCGCTCGTCGGACTCGTGCTCGGCGGCGATCCACACCTCGCCGGCTTCCTCGAGCACCTTCTTGCCCTGGGCGTGCACCCCGGCATCGAGGGCGACGACGGTGCCGGACCCGTCGGGACGGGTACGCGCGCGCTCGGCAAGCTCCGCGAACAGCTCATCGAAGGTCTTCACGATGCGGAATCCTTCCATCCCGCACCCCGCGGCGCCGCCCCGCCCCGCCCCGGATGCAGCCCATCTCACACGGCCGTGGACACCGGCTCCCACGGGCTGGGATCAGCTCACGAAAGGGTGGCCACCCTCGGCCCGGCAGCGGGCTGGGCCGGGCTCGGGCGCCCGGGCAGCAATCCCGCGCACCGCACCGGATCGCCGCGTCGACGCGGCCGCGGGACTTCCGCACCCGCCTGCCGCGCTTCCCCGCCGCAGGAGTTCCCCCGCGACCGCCGAACCTCCGCACCCGCCGCCGGGCACGGCCCGCGCCGCCGCAGGCCTCAGTTCCCGGGCCGGAGCACGCCGGGGCCCGCCGGGTTCGCGGCCGAGCCTCAGAAGAGCGCGCCCTGCTCGAAGTCCAGGAGGTACCGCTTGCGCTCGAGGCCGCCGCCGTAGCCGGTGAGCGAGCCGGTGGAACCGACCACGCGGTGGCACGGGACGATGATGCCGATCGGGTTCTTCCCGTTGGCCAGCCCGACCGCGCGGGACGCGGCCGGGTTGCCGAGCCGGTCGGCGAGCTGGCCGTAGGAGATCGTGGTGCCGTACGGGATCTTGCGCAGCTGGGCCCAGACCGACTGCTGGAACGGCGTGCCCACGAACGTCAGCGGGACGTCGAACTCGTGGCGCTGCCCGGCGAAGTACTCCTTCAGCTCGGTCTCGGCGCGGTCGAAGATCCCGGCGCCGGGGTCGTGGGTGCCGAAGGTCAGCTCGTCCGGGCGGTGGCGCTGGTCGACCATGTAGAGGCCGCAGAGCGCCGCGCCCTCAGCGACCAGCGTCAACGGGCCGCAGGGGCTGTCGACGACGGCGTGGGTGCGCATCTTTTCTCCTGTCGGTTTCATGCCGCGGGCATCCGGTTGATCGCGTGGTCGCCGGTGGCCCACAGGTGCTGGGTGGCGTAGGCGCGCCAGGGGCGCCACGCCGCGGAGCGGGCGACGACGGCCGCCTGGCCGCCGAGGCCGAGGGTCTCCGCCGCGTACTTGATGCCGAGGTCGGTGGGGAGGAACGCGTCCGGGTCGCCGAGCGCGCGCATCGCGATGGTCTCGACCGTCCACGGCCCGAAGCCGGGCAACGCGCTCAGCGCGGCCCGCCCGGCCTCCCAGTCGCTGCCCGCGCTGAGGTCCAGTCCGTCCGTCAACGCCTCGACCAGCCCGAGCAGCGTGCGACGGCGGCTGCGGGGCATGGCCAGCGTCTCGGGGTCCAGCGAAGCCAGCGCCGCCGGGGACGGGAACAGGTGCGTCAGGCCGCCTTCGGGGTCGTCGACCGGTTCGCCGTGCGCGACGACGAGCCGGGCCGCGTGGGTGCGGGCGGCCGCTGTCGACACCTGCTGGCCGAGCACCGCCCGCACGGCGAACTCGGCGCCGTCCACGGCGCGCGGGACCCGGCGGCCGGGCGCGGCCGCGACCAGCGGGGCGAGCAGCTCGCCACCGACCCGCTGCTC
>NZ_JBSGJD010000369.1:0-6927 GCF_053605405.1 Amycolatopsis sp. NPDC003861 | reverse complement strand
TATCTTGAGTGGCTTGGGTGCCCGCCACCCCGAAGCCGGATTGTGACTACGGCCGGTGGTACCGCGTCAAGGCGGGAAAGCGTGCCTTGACCCGGCACCACCGGCCGTGTTCTGGCTTCGGATCGGGGTGGCGGGGCGGGGCTGGGTGGGGTGCCGGTTTGGGCGTCCGCGTTGCGGTGGGTGGGTGCAAGAGCACTCCGGCTTTGCCGGAGTCCTGCCGAGTGCTGGCGGGGGATACTTCCCCGGTTTCAGGCCCTCGGCAATGCCCCCCACTCACGCAGCGTCACATAAAGCAGCTCCACCAGCCCCCCGGCCGCCTCCAGGCCGGCAAGGTCTGCCGCATCGGACCAACGCACCTCCGACGCGTCATCACCAGCCGTGAGATTTCCGCCCTCGACCTCGCAGGCGTAGTCGTAAATCTCGTACCGTCCCCGCCGCACGGAACCGACCAGTGTGCCCGGAATCACGTCCAGTCCGGTCTCCTCGGAAAGCTCCCGGACCACGGCCTCTTTGTCCGTTTCGCCCGGTTCGACTCGGCCGCCCGGAAGCGACCATTGCCCCGAACCGGGGTCATTCACGCGCCGGATGAGCAGCAAACGGCCGTACGGGTCGAACACGATCCCGCCGACGCAGCGGATCGTGGTGCTGGTGAGGCCCTCCATGTCCCGAAGGGTAGACGCAGCCGAGGTGAAAACGGCTGTCCTGTACACGGAGAGTAGCCATACGGTACACTTCGGACCGCGTGCTGACCCAAGCGCGGGACTTTCCTCCCCTGCGCCTGTTCGGTGCGGTACAACGTAAAAACTGCTGTTGTCCGGTGTCACCGTAAGAGACGGGATTTGATCGCGGTGAACGTGAAGAAGATTGCGGGCCTCGCCGGTATCGCGTTGGTGCTGTTCTTCGTCATCGCCCAGCCTGGGCAGGCCGCCGGCCTCGTCGGCAACATCATCGACTTCCTGCGCAGCTCGGCCGAATCGGTGATCACCTTCGTCAGCAACGTGTTCAAGGGCTGATCGCGGGGTTACCCTCGAACCATGTTCGCGCCACGCGACCCCGACGAGTACCTCCTCGACACCGAGCGGCGGGTCATCCGGATCCGCCGCCACTGGGCGGTGCTCCTGTGGGACACCTTCGAGGCGGCCGCGCTGCTGGCCGTCTGCGTGCTGGTGTCCTATCTGCTGCCGCCGGCGCTGTACATCGGCCAGAACATCCTCTGGTACGTCGCGCTGCTCGTCGTCCTGCGGTTCGCCTACGTGGTGATGGAGTGGTGGGTCGAGCGCCTGGTGGTCACCGACAAGCGGTTCGTCATGACCACCGGGGTGTTCACCACCAAGGTGCTGATGATGCCGATCAGCAAGGTCACCGACCTCAGCTACGTCCGCACCGCCACCGGCCGCATGATGGGCTACGGCACGATGGTGGTCGAGTCCGCCGGTCAGATCCAGGCGCTGAACAAGATCGACTTCCTGCCGCGCCCCGAAGAGTTCTACGACACGATCTCGGAGCTCGTCTTCGGCGACAAGCAGAAGCAGGCCGAACGCTTCTCCATGATCAAGGCCCAGCGGGCCGCGCGGGGCAAGAAGCCGGTCGGCTGACAGTCCCGCTTCGCGTGTGACGCAGCGCATCGTCGACAATGGACGCGATGCGCATCGACCTGCACGCCCACTCCACCGCTTCCGACGGCACCGACACGCCGGCCGGGCTCGTCGCCGCGGCCGCGAAAGCCGGGCTCGACGTCGTCGCGATCACCGACCACGACACCACCGCGGGCTGGGCGCCCGCCTCCGAAGCGGTGTCACCCGGCCTCACGCTGGTCCCCGGTGCCGAGCTCTCCACGGTGTCGACCGACCCCGAGACGGGCCGCCAGATCAGCGTCCACCTGCTGGCCTATCTCTTCGACCCGACGTCGGAACCGGTCGTCACCGAGCAGACCCGGCTGCGGCTCGAGCGCCGCACGCGGCTGCGCCGGATGGCCGAGCGGATGGCCGCCGACGGCCTCCCGATCGACATCGACGAAATCTTCGGTCTGCTGCCCGAGGACTCCCCGCCCGGCCGCCCCCACCTGGCCCAGGCGCTGGTCCGGGCCGGGCTGGTCAAGTCCGTCGACGAAGCCTTCGCCGACTACCTCAGCCCCCGCCGCGGCTACTACGTCGCCCGCCGGGACACGCCGGTCGAGGAAGCCATCGACATGATCGCCGCGGCCGGCGGGGTCACGGTCGTCGCGCACCCCTTCGCCTTCAGCCGCGGCGCCACCATCAGCGAGGACACCCTCGCCGGGCTGGCCGCGCGCGGGCTCACCGGCGTCGAGGCCGACCACCCGAACCATGACACGGCGACCCGGGCCCGCGTCCGCGAGCTGGCCGCCGAGCTCGGGCTCGTCTTCACCGGATCCAGCGACTACCACGGCACGAACAAGACGATCAAGCTCGGTGAGTGCACCACTGACCCCGGGCAGTTCGAGGAGCTGGCTTCGCGCGCGACGGGGTTCCAGGTCGTGAAGGGCTGACATGGCGTTCGCCGACTTCTTCGACGCGAAGCTCTTCATGAGCGCGACGATCACCTTGATCGTCATCATGGACCCGCCCGGCACCGTGCCGGTGTTCCTCAGCCTCGTCGGCCGCAAGCCGATGGCGACCCGGGCGCGCGCCGCCCGGCAGGCCGTCCTGGTGTCGCTGCTGGTCATCAGCCTGTTCGCGATCGCGGGGCAGGCGATCCTGGCCTACCTCGGCATCGGCATCCCCGCGCTGCAGGGCGCGGGCGGGCTGCTGCTCCTGCTGATCGCGCTGCAACTGCTCACCAGCAACGGCCACGAGCCCGAAGCGGCGGCCGACGACGTCAACGTCGCGCTGGTGCCGCTCGGCACGCCGCTGCTGGCCGGGCCCGGCGCGATCGCCGCGACCATCGTGTTCGTCCGGCAGGCGGACGGGCACCTCGGCGCGTACATCGCCCTGGCGCTGGCGATCGTCACCGTGCACTTGGTGATCTACCTCTGCATGCGCTACTCCGGCCTCGTCATCCGGCTGATCAAGGAAAGCGGCATCACGCTGCTGGCCAAGGTGGCCGGCCTGCTGCTCGCGGCCATCGCCGTGGAGCTCGTCGCGAACTCCGTCCGCGGGTTCATCTCCGGCGCCGGCTGAGGCCGCCACCCGGGTTGTCCTGCCGGACAGGATGCGCCCGGTGCGTTGACATCGTTGGCACCGCTCCCGCAGCCTGAACCTCAGTTCAGCGTTTGAAACGATTCAACGCCCTTGCGGAGGCCTCGATGAAGTGGCTCAGAGCAGTCCTGCCGGTCACGGTGCTGGTGGCGAGCGGCGTCGGCGCCGTGCCCGCCGACGCGGCGCCGGGCTGGCAGAAGTACGTCGTCGCACCGTCGAGCCGGGACGTCCGCCCGGTGCAGGTGCTGTCCACCACCGGAGACGTCACCAACCCGAACGGCCTGCTCGGGCGCGGGGTGGCGACGTTCAAGAGGCAGGTGCCGCCGCCGAAGCCGGTCTGGCCGTCGGGCACCACCGCGGCCGCGTCGTCGTTCCACGCGCCGAACAACGGCGGGAACGGGCAGCCCCGGACGTACGACCCCGGCAACGCCGTCGACGGCAACACCGAGACGTTCTGGAACGACGACACGATCGGCGCCTACCCCGACGTCCTGACGATCACCGCGGGTGCGCCGGTCGCGCTGCCCGGGGTCACCGTGCTGTCCAATGTGGACGGCGTGCCGCAGGACTTCACGGTCGAGGTGCTGGACGCCGGCGCGTGGCGGACGGCCGCCACGGTCAGCGGCAACACGGCCGTGCAGCGCGCGGTCACCTTCGACCGGCCGGTGACGACCGCGCAGGTCCGGATCACCGTGACCAAGGACCAGAACACCCCTTCGGGCGAGTTCAGCCGCGTCGCCGAGGTGTGGCCCGGCGTGGTCGCCGACCCGCCGGTGCCGACCGCCGTCGTCGACTTCGGCAAGGTCGTGGCCGGCTACCCGAAGATCGCGTTCGCGGGCGCGTCGGCGAACCGGCCGGGCGTCCGGCTGGCGTTCTCGGAAACCCTGCAGTACCTCGGCGAACGCTCCGACTTCACCCGCTCGGACTTCTCCGGCGGGCCGGGCACCGACCAGTTCGCCGTGCCCGCGACGCCGACGGTGTGGCGGGACACCAAGGGCTGCGCGTCGGGCACGCAGGTGTGCGCGGACGGCCTGCACGGCTTCCGCTACCTGCGGATCAGCCTCGACGCGCTGGCGTCGGACGCGCCGCTGGCCCAGCCGTCCGGTGAGGTGCGCATCGGCGGCGTCTCGCTCGACTTCACGCCGTTCCTCGGCACGCCGTCGACCTACCGCGGCTGGTTCGAGTCGTCCGACGAAGACCTGAACCGCTACTGGTACGCGGCTTCCTACACGAACGAGCTGGGCATGGACACCTTCCGCGAGTCCGATGTGGACCCTCGCGGCGCCTTCTCGCCTTCGCTGGACGGGAAGCTGGTGCTGCACGACGGCGCGAAGCGCGACCGCGATCCGTACGTCGGCGACGTCGCGGTCTCCGGTCTCACGCAGTACCTGACGCACCAGGACGGCACGGCGGCTCGGAACGTGCTCGCCGATCTGGCCGACCACCAGCGCGCGGACGGCTGGATCCCACCCGCGTCGATCAACAACTACACGTTGCCGCTGTTCGACTATCCGCTCTGGTGGGTGACGTCGAGCTGGGACTACGTGCTCTACACGGGCGACACCGCGTACGCGAACTCGTACTACTCGCACCTCGTGAAGACGCTCGACAGCTGGTACCCGTCAGTCACCGATTCGCGCGGGTTGCTCTCGAAGGGGCTCAACGGCACCGGCGGCTACGGCGACTACGCGTTCCTGCCGCGTACGGGCGAAGTGACGTACTACAACGCGTTGTACGTCCGGGCGCTTCAGGGCGCTGCCGGTCTGGCGCGCGCGACGGGGCACCCGGCCGACGCGCAGCGGTGGCTTTCGCGCGCTTCGGACGTCTCGGCGGCGGTGAACCAGTATCTGTGGGATCCGGCGGCGGGCGCGTACCTCGACTCGGCTACGGGCGCGGTGCGGCACGGGCAGGACGGCAACAGCCACGCTGTGCTGGCAGGCATCGCTTCGCCTGCGCAGGCGACTTCGGCGCTGGCGCGGCTCGCGGCGGGCGCGTTGCCGTACGGGAACCCGTTCATGGACAACGACACTCTGGTCGGTGACGGCACGAAGCGCGTGTACGCGTTCACGTCGTTCCCCGAGCTGCAGGCGCGGTTCCGGACTGGGCAGACGGCGTCGGCGATCGACCAGATCAAGCGGATGTACGGCTGGATGGCCACGCACGACCCGGGCATCACGGCGTGGGAGGGCATCGGCGAAGGCGGCTCGCACTACGAGCAGGGGTACACGTCGGCCGCGCACGGCTGGTCGACCGGCGTCGTACCGGTGCTGACGAACGAGCTGCTGGGCGTCTCGCCGACGTCGCCGGGCTTCGCGACGTGGACGGTTTCGCCGCACCCGGGCCCGGTTTCGTGGGCGCGAGGGGCGGTGCCGACGCCGAAGGGCGCGTTGTCGGCTTCGTGGTCTCAGCAGGGTTCGGTGTTTTCGCTGACGGTGACCGCGCCGCGGGGGACTTCGGGCTCGCTGGTGGTGCCTTCGGGGCGGCTGGTGCTGCTGGATGGGCGTCCGCTGCGCGCGGCGGGTCCGCTGACGGTTTCCGGGGGGACGCACACGGTGCTCGTCGTGCGGTGACCCGGCTTTCCGCGCGGGGCGGCTTGCCCCGCGCGGAAAGTGTCGGTGGTGGTGCGTAGCGTGGGCGGAGTGAAGGACCAGATGGGCTTCGACTTCGGCGTGGCGCAACCGGTGCGGCTCACGAAGGTCTCGCCGGCGCGGCTGGCGACCTTCGACGATTGCCCGCGCCGGTACCGCCTCGCGTACCTCGAACGGCCGACGCCGCAGCGCACCGGGCCGTGGGCGCACAGCACGCTGGGCGCGGTGGTGCACAACGCGCTGCGGGCGTTGTTCGACCTGCCGGTGCTCAAGAGGGTGCCGCAGCGGGCGGTGGCGCTGGTGGCGGAGTTCTGGAAGGACGCGGGCTTCGAAAGCGAAGAGCAGGCGGCGCGGTACCGGGCGCGGGCGAAGGGCTGGGTGGCGGAGTACGTCGAGGACAACGACGTCTCGCACGACCCGGTCGGGCTGGAGCGCTGGGTGTCGGCACCGGTGTCCGGCACGCCGGGGGAGCGGCCGTCGATGATCATCGAGGGGCGCGCGGACCGGATCGACGCGCGCGCCGGGGAATTGGTGATCGTGGACTACAAGACGGGCCGCCGCCCGCCGGACGAGTACGAGGCGAGGGCCTCGCAAGCGCTTGCGCTGTATGCGGTGGCGGCGGCGAGGACGTTGCGCATGCCGTGCACGACGGTGGAGCTGCACCACGTCCCGACGGGCACGATCGCGGCGGCGGAGCACACCCCGGAGAGCTTGCAGAGGCACTTGCAGAGGGCGGAGGAGACCGCGGGCGACCTGAGGCTGGCCACGGATACCCTGGACGCGGGCGGCGACGGTGAGGTGCTGTTCCCGGCCCGCCCGGACCGAAGGTGCGCATGGTGCGACTTCAGGCCGAGCTGCGCGGCGGGCCAGGAAGCAGCCCCGGCGGCGCAGCCCTGGGACCTGCTCGCGCCCTGAACGGGAGGGAACGTTGGCTTCACCGGACACCGACGAACTGGCAACAGTGCCGCTGCCGGCCGGGGAACCCGCAGCCGAGCAGGTGGCGGGCCGCGAAGCCGCTCGGCCTGCCGGACCGGCAGCCGCGCGCGGTGCGGCGGCCGAGGCGCCGGTGGCTGGGCGGGCTGCGGCCGTGACCAGGATGCTGTGCTCCTTGAGCGTCTCGATCGGCACGCGGACGTTGCCGATCCGGGCGCGCAGCTCCGGGTCGTCGTAGTAGGAGTCCGGGG
>NZ_JBSGJD010000368.1:0-7014 GCF_053605405.1 Amycolatopsis sp. NPDC003861 | reverse complement strand
CCGTAACTCGCGAGATCCGGCTTCAAACACGCGAGTTACGGCTCTGATCACGCGAGTTACGGGTTACGGGCCGGGGCGGGTGAGGCCGGATTTGTCCGCGTTGAGGCTGAGGATGTTCTTGTCCGTGTCCTCGAGGGCCTTGGTGACCGGGGGCGACGGCGGGGATGTCGACAAGTCGATCAGGCGGATCGGGGCGTCCAGGCGGATCAGGGTCGGGATGTACTCGGCCTTGTCGACCTTCCAGCGGTCGCCGTCGCGGACGAAGCGGAAGCGGACCGCCGCGCCTTCCTCCGTGTCGCCCTTGGGTTCGGAGTGGCGGGCGATGCTGTTGCCGAGCCCGTAGGCCACCCACTTGCCGCCGATCTTCTCGAACGGCTGGACCACGTGGGCGTGGTGGCCGACGATCAGGTCGACGTCGTCCGACGCCAGGATCTTCTTGGCCTGCGACCGCTGTTCGGCCGTCGGGTCGTGCTGGTACTCCACGCCCCAGTGCAGGCTCGCGATCACGACCTGCGCTCCGGCCTGCTTCGCCTTGCGAGCCGCCGCCAGGACGTCGTCGACGTCGATCTGGTTGGCCAGCCACGGTTTGCCGGCCGGCACCTTGATGCCGTTGAACCCGAACGCGTACGACACCTGCGCGACCTTGACACCCTGGACGTCCATGATCAGCGGTTTCGCGGCCTCGGCCGCCGACCGCGCCGAGCCGGTGTGCTTGACGCCGATCGCGTCGAGCTTGTCCAGGGTGCGGGTGACGCCCTCGGCGCCCTGGTCGATCGTGTGGTTGGACGACGTCGAGCACGTGTCGTAGCCGATGTCCTTGAGCGCGTCGGCGATCTCCGGCGGCGCGCTGAACGACGGGTACCCGCTGTACGGCCCGCCTTCCGGCGCCAGCGGCGTCTCGAGGTGGCAGATCCCGAGGTCGGCGCCGGAGATCAGCGGCTTGATCCCGGCCAGCAGCGGCCGGTAGTCGATCTTGCCGCCGCCGTCGGCCTCGGCCTGCTCGGTCAGCGCCGGGTGGATCAGCACGTCACCGGTGGCGACGACGCTGAACGACCCGTCGGGCGCGGCGGCCGAAGAGGAAGCCGTCGAATCCGGGAACGGCGTCGGCGCCGGCCCCTGCTGCGGCGGGCTGCTGCAGGCGGCCGCCAGGACGGCGATTCCGGCGAGCGCGGCGACGCGGTGCTTCGTCATCGGTCCCCCTAACGTGGTCCGGCCATCCTGCCAGCCGGGCGAATCGGACAGCCACGCCGTCCGGGTACGCGCTGAAACTTCCACCACAGTCGACAACACCGATCAGAACATTCGCACAGGACAAAACCGGACAACGCGCAGGACAGGCCGGAAAAAATACGATAATTGAACCCCCTGCTTGCCACGATGCAACTACGCAGAGTAGGTCTCGCTCCGCTAACTGCGCCTTGACGCTCCTCGAACGGGTGTTTTGTAATACGAGTCACTTCGTGAACCCCGAACGAACCACCCGACCTCGGCCCCCATGGGAGCACTCGATGTCCACACACCCGCACAGGTTCCGAACCTGGAGCGTTGTTGGTTGTTGTTTGATTTCCGGTGCCCTGCTGGCGTCCTGCTCCTCCGGCAAGGACACCGCAGCACCGCAGCAGCAGGCACCCGCCAACGGCAAGGTCACCCTGTACTACCTGCAGAAACAGGGTGACCAGCAGTACTTCGTCGAGCAGGCCCAGGGCGCGCAGGAGAAGGCGAAGGAGCTCGGCGTCGAGCTCAAGGTGGTCAACCTCGGCCAGGACGCCAACAAGGCGATCACCGAACTCGACGCCGCGGTCGCGCAGGGCGCCAACGGCGTCGCGATCGTCGTCCCAGACCAGGCGATCGGCCCGCAGGTGATCGACAAGGCCAAGAGCGCGGGCATCCCGCTGATCGCTTCCGACGACGTCATCAAGGACGGCTCGGGCGCGAAGGCGCCGTTCGTCGGCTTCAACGGCAGCCAGATGGGCGACTCGGTCGGCACCGAGGCCGGGAAGCTGTTCAAGGCCGCGGGCTGGGCCGCCGCCGACACGAAGATCATCAGCGCGTTCAAGCAGGACCTGACCGTCTGCACCGACCGCGTCAACGCCGCGAAGTCCGCGTTCGCCAAGGCCGCGGGCGCCGACGTCCAGGTGATCGACGTCGGCACCGACAACTCCCCGGTCGACGCGCAGAACCGCTCCGGCGCGGTGATCGGCTCCAACCCCGGTGTCAAGCACTGGGTCGTCTGGGGCTGCAACGACGAGAACGAGACCGGCGTCGTCACCGCGCTGGCCAACTCCGGCGTGGCGGCGAACAACATCATCGGCGTCGGGCTCGGGGCCTACCTCGACTGCAAGGACTGGGCCGCCGGCAAGGACACCGGCAACAAGGCCGCGCTCTACATCTCCGGCGCCGAGGTCGGCCGCTCGGCGATCCAGGTGCTGGTCGACAAGGTCAAGAACGGCAAGGAACTGCCCGCCGAGACGATCGCCAAGACCACGATCGTCAACAAGGACAACTACAAGCAGGCCGGCGTCAACTGCACCTGACCGCCCACCCTCGTGAGTGGTAAGGCGGGTTCTAACCCGCCTTACCACTCACGACCGCCGTACGGAAGGCGACCATGTCCAGCTCCCCTCCCGCGCTCGCCGTCGAGGGCATCGGCAAGCGCTTCTCCGGGGTCACCGCCCTCGACGACGTCTCGCTGGAGTTCCGCTCCGGCGAAGTCCTCGCGCTGATGGGCGAAAACGGCGCCGGCAAGTCGACGCTCCTGCGCGTGCTGTCCGGCGACCAGGGCCCCGACGACGGCCGGCTGCTCCTGGACGGCACCGGGGTCACCTTCGACACCCCGCGCGCGGCGATGGCCGCCGGGGTGCGCGTGATCTACCAGGAACCCGAGATCATCCCGCACGTTTCGGTGGCGGAGAACGTCTTCGTCGGCGAACTCCCCGCGAAGGCCCGGGTGTTCAGCCGCCGCACGCTCACCAAGGCCACGCACGACGCGCTCGTCGAGTACGGCTTCGAAGGCGTCCTCAACCCGGCCACGCTCGGCGCTGCGCTCTCCCCCGCGCAACGCCAGCTCGTCGAGATCCTGCGCGTGCTCACCGCGGCCACCCCACCGCGGGTCATCGCCTTCGACGAGCCGACGTCGTCGCTGTCGGAACACGAGGTCGAGGCGCTGTTCCGGCTGATCGGGCGGCTGCGCGACAGCGGAGTCGCGGTCGTCTACGTCTCGCACCGGATGAAGGAGATCTTCCAGCTCGCCGACCGCGTCGCGGTGCTGCGCGACGGCAAGCTCGTCGGCGTCCAGCAGGCCGCGGAGACCGACGAGGCCGGCCTCGTCCGGATGATGATCGGCCGCGACCTTTCGGCGCTCGAGCGCCGCGTCACCCAGGACACCGGAGACGTGGTCCTGAAGCTGGCCGACGTCACGACCGACGACGTCACCGGGATCTCGCTGCAGGTCCGGGCGGGCGAGGTCGTCTGCCTGGCCGGGCTGGTCGGGGCGGGACGCTCCGAGCTGGCTCGTGCGATCGTCGGCGACCTGCCGATCCGGTCCGGGACCGTGGAGCTCGGCGGCAAGCGGCTGCGCGCGCACAACCCGGGTGACGCCGTCAAAGCGGGCATCGGCTTCGCGCCCGAAGAGCGTAAGACGGACGCGTTGCTCATGCAGCGGTCCGTACGCGACAACGTCTCCATCGCCGTCCTCGACCGCCTTCGCCGCTTCCGGGTGGTGAAGCGGGCGAAGGAACGCGCGCTCGTCGAGGAGTACGTACGCGAGCTTCGCGTGCGGACGCCGTCGATGGAGCAGGAAGTCCGGAAGCTCTCCGGCGGCAACCAGCAGAAGGCCGTCCTCGCGCGCTGGCTCGCGCGGCGGCCGAAGCTGCTGATCCTCGACGAGCCGACGCGCGGGGTCGACGTCGGCGCGAAGGCCGAGATCTACCGGATCATCGACGGCCTTGCCGCCGAAGGCATCGCGCTGCTGGTCATCTCCTCCGACCTGCCCGAGGTGCTGACGCTGGCCGACCGCATCCTCGTGATGCGCGCCGGGCGCCTGGCCGGCGAGATCGGCCGCGAAGAGGCGACCGAGGAAGCCGTGCTGACCCTCGCCATCCCCGAAACCGAACCAGCCGTGGACGACGCCCAGGAGATCGGCGCATGAGCACCCCCACCAAGGAAACTTCGGCGCCCGCCGCCGCGCCTCAGCCGTCTGCCGCGCGGCGCGTGCTGACCGGTATCGGCGTCCAGAACTCCAGCCTGATTATCACGCTGATCGCGCTGGTGATCCTGCTGAGCGTGCTGAACGAGAACTTCTTCCGCACCAACAACCTGCTGCTCATCGGCAGCGCGATCACCATCATGGGCCTGCTCGCCCTGGTGCAGACGCTGGTGATCATCCTCGGCGCGCTGGACATCTCGGTCGGCTCGATGGCCGGGCTGGCGTCGGTGATCTCGGCGATGGTGTTCACCTCGACCGGCAACGCCGAGGTCGGCATCCTCGCCGCGGTCGGCGTCGGCATCCTCTGCGGCCTGGTCAACGGCATGATCATCATCTTCGGCCGGGTCAACCCGGTGGTCGCGACGCTGGCCATGCTCGCCACCTACAAGGGCATCGCGCAGGTCATCTCCGACGGCAAGGCGCAGGGCTACACCGGCGGCGACGACCTGTTCATCTTCCTGGCCAAGGGCGCGATCGCGGGCCTGCCGTCGCTGGTGTGGGTGTTCCTGATCGTCGCGGCGCTGCTGCACTTCCTGCTCAAGTACACCGACATCGGCCGCAACGTCTACGCCATCGGCGGCAACGACACCGCCGCGCGGCTGGCCGGCATCAACATCAACCGGTACATCATCGGCGTGTACGCGCTCGTCGGCGTGGTCGCGGCGATCGCGGGCGTGCTGATCACCGCCCGCACCGGCTCCGGCCAGCCGACGTCCGGCTCGGAAGGCCTGGAGCTGCAGGCCGTCACCGGTGCCGCGCTCGGCGGGACGATGCTCAAGGGCGGCCGCGGGTCGATCATTTCGACCGTGCTCGCCGTGGTCATCCTGGGCGTGCTCGACAACGGCATGTCCGGGCTGGGGATCAACCCGTTCTGGCAGAACGTCGCCCACGGCGCGCTGCTGGTGATCGCCGTCGTGCTGCAGCAGCTGCGCAGCGGGGAACGGCGCGTCGGCCTGCCGGAGTGAACCTCCACGCCCGGATCGTCGACGAACTGGGCAGGCTCATCGTCGAAGGCGTCCTCGGGGACGGGCAGCCGCTCGTCCCCGAGGAGCTCGGCCGCCGGTTCTCCGCGTCCCGCACGGTGGTCCGCGAGGCGTTGCGCGTGCTGGAGTCGAAGGGCATGGTCACCGCGCGCCCGCGGGTCGGCACCTGGACGCTGCCGCCCGAGGCGTGGGACGCGATCGACCCGGACGTCATCGCCTGGCGCGTCGGCGGTCCCGGCGGCCGCGAGCACCTGCGCGAGCTCCTCGAGCTGCGGCTGGCCATCGAACCGCAGGCCGCGCGGATGGCGGCGCGGCACCGGCGTCCGGACGAGCTTTCGGCGATGGCGGCGGCCTACGCGCAGATGGCCGACGCGGTCGAGCGCGGCGAGGGCGAAGCTTTCCAGGACGCCGATTCGCGGTTCCACGCGGCGCTGATCCGGGCGTCGGGGAACACGCTGATCGCGCAGCTGCAGGTGCCGGTGGCCGCCGCTTTGCGGGCGCAGGGCGAGCCGATGGAGCTGGTGGCCCATTCCCGGGTGCTGACGCTGGTGCTGGCGAAGAACGCCGACGGCGCCGAGTCCGCGTGCCGCCGATTGCTGGAAACCGTTGCAGCGTACCGGTGATCGGTACCTTGACACGGTTACCGGGACGCGCTTCACTCGCTGCGGACGACCGCCGCCATGACCTGTTGAGGAGGACGCTTTTCATGCGTTTCCCGGCAATTCGCGGTTTCGGCGTGCTCGCGGCCGCGGCGGTGGCGGGCGGTCTCTTGACGACCCCGGTGGCGGCCGCCGCGACCTGCACGATCTCCGACGAAATGGTGTCCGCGGGCAACTACTGGGCCGCCAACGGCACCAACCCCGACGCACCGGACTGGCAGAACGCGACGTTCCACGTCGGCAACCTGGCCCTGGTCCGGACCACCGGCCAGTCCAACCACAAGACGTACCCGTGGGCCCAGGCCAACAAGTACCTGCTGCCGGAGGACCCGAAGCGGCCGTTCTTCCCGGACAACCAGGCCGCCGGCGAGGCCTACCTCGACCTCTACACGTACTTCCACCCGGAGATCCCCCTCGACTCGATCCGCACCCGGATCCAGGCCGAGGTGGCGTCCGTCCAGGCCGGCCACCGCGACTACTGGGACTACGCCGACGCGCTGAACATGGCGATGCCGTCGTTCGCGCGGATGAGCCTGATCGACCACGATCCGTCCTATTTGGACGCGATGGACCAGCTGTTCCGCTCGTCGGAACGCAAGCTGTTCAACGAGTTCACCGGCCTGTGGTACCGCGACACGCGGTTCAAGGGCTCGGGCGTGTTCTGGTCCCGCGGCAACGGCTGGGCACTGGCGGCGTTGACGAAGGTGCTCCAGGTCCTGCCGACCGACGACCCGCGGCGGCCGGAGTACCTGCGCGTGTTCAAGAAGATGGCTTCGACGTTGGCCCTGACCCAGCGACGGGACGGCTTCTGGAACTCGGACCTGCTCAACCCGTGGAACCACGGCGGCCCGGAGTCCAGCGGCACGGCGTTCTTCGCGTTCGGGATCGGCTGGGGCGTCAACGCGGGCATCCTCGACGCGGCCCGGTTCCGCCCCGTGGTGGACAAGGCGTGGACGGCACTGTCGACGAAGGCCCTGCAGTCCGACGGCAAGGTGGGCTACGTCCAGCCGGTGGGCGACCGCCCGGCGACCGCTCACGCGACCGACACGTCGGCGTTCGGCGTGGGCGCGTTCCTGCTGGCGGGCCAGCAGGTGGCGACGCTGCAGGGCTGCTCGGCCGGGTAGGGCCCCCAAGCGCCCCAATGTGGCGTTGGGTGCGTCCAACGCAC
>NZ_JBSGJD010000367.1:0-7082 GCF_053605405.1 Amycolatopsis sp. NPDC003861 | reverse complement strand
GCACAAAGCCCCAATTTGGGGTGTTGGTTGCGACCCCCCAACAATTTGGGGGTTTGGGGGGGCCCCGCCCCCCGAACGCCACATTGGGGCGCTTGACGCCGCTCTCGCCGAACCGCTTCGGTACGGGGGTGTACGTCGAACGCCTTCCCGTGCCCGCACTGGCCGGCGTCGTGCGGACGGTCTGGGTCCAGCGCACCGGCGACGAACCGTACGTCCAGCGGCACCTGCCCACCGGCGGTGTCGAGCTCCACTTCCCGGTCGGCGGCCGGCCCCGGCTGCTCGGCCCGCTGACGTCGGCGCGGCTCGAAGTCATCCCCGCGCGGACCACGCTCGTCGGCGTCCGTTACCTGCCCGGTGCCGCGCCACCACTTCCGGTGCCCCTGGACGAACTGGTCGACCAGCACCTCGACCTGGCGGACTTGTGGAGCGAGGCGGACCGTCTCACGGAGGCCGCGTCCGGGCCGATCGAGGTGCTGCAGGCCCGGCTGCCGCGCAAGGCGGTGGACCCGCTGGTGGCCGAGGCCGTGCGGCGGCTCATGCCGTGGCGGCCGGTCGACATCGACGGCCTCGCCGGGCACCTCGCGCTCTCCCCCAGCCAGCTGCGCCGCCGGTGCCTGCAGGCGGTGGGCGTCGCGCCGAAGACCCTCCAGCGGACGCTGCGGTTCCAGGGTTTCCTCGCGCTGGCCCAGGCCGGGGCCGGCAGCCCGGCCGGCCTCGCCGCCGACACCGGGTACGCCGACCAGGCCCACCTGAGCCGTGAGTGCCTCCGCCTGACCGGGCTCACGCCGCGCACGCTGCTCGGCGGGAGCGTCGAGGAGTGCGCCTGCGGCCACGACCACTCGGCGTCCTACCTGCCGTTCCTGCGCGATTCGTTCAAGAACCCCCGGCTCGGCGTCCCTAGCCTGGCGCGATGATCCTCGTCACCGGCGGGCTCGGCATGATCGGCGCCCACACCGCCCGCGCGCTCCTCGACCTCGGCCACGACGTCGTCGTGACGGCCCACCGGCGCGCGGAAGTCCCCTCGTTCCTGGCGGGACGCGTCACGGTCGAACACCTCGACGTCACCGATGGAGCCGCCTTCCTCGCACTGGGTGCGCGGCACGACATTACCGAGATCGTCCACCTGGCGGGCAGCATTCCCGGCGAGGATCCGGTGGAGTTCTTCCGCACGGACACGGCGGGGCTGCTCAACGCATTGGCCGCGGCCCGCGCGTGGGGTGTCCGGCGGTTCGCCGTGGCGAGCAGTCTCGGGGTGTACGTCGGCCGTCCCGAGGTTCCGTGGACCGAAGACCTCGCGTTGCCGACGGCTTCCCTGCCGCACCTGATCATCGCCTACAAGAAGGCGGTCGAGCCGCTGACGACGCACGCGCTCGCGGGCAGCGGCGTCCAGCCGGTGGTGCTGCGGATCGGCACGATCTGGGGCCCCCTGGTCGACCCGCAGTCCCCGTTCTGCCCGATCCCCTCGTTCGTCAACACGGCCGTGCGGCCGGCCGGCTTGCACACCGACGACGGCGGCGACGTCTGCTACGCCCCGGACGCGGGCCGCGCGATCGCCCTGCTGACGACGGCACCGACGCTGAACCACGAGGTCTACAACGTGTCGAGCGGCCGCCCGTTCACCTACGGCGAGTTCGCATCGGCGCTGGGCGCCACCCTCCAGCCGGGCGGCTCGAACGGCCCGTACCTGGACATCTCGCGGCTCACGGAGGACACGGGCTTCAAGCCCCAGTTCGACGTCCCCGCCTCGGTGGCCGACTACCTGAAGTGGCGTGAGACCAACAACCGCTGAAAACGACCGAAGGCCGCCCCTACCGGGGGCGGCCTTCGTCGTGAAAGGACCTCAGGAGCGGCGGGCCCGCTTCGCCTTGCGCGGCGGCGGCAGCGCACCCTCGGCCCGCAGGCGGGCGGCGTGCTCGGCCAGGGCGTCCACCAGGTGCGGCACGTCCGCCTTCTCCGGCTGGACGTCCACGCGCAGCCCGAACTCCACCGCGGTCTCCGCGGTCTTCGGGCCGATGCACGCGACCAGCGTGCGGGTGTGCGGCTTGCCGGCGATGCCGACCAGGTTCCGCACGGTCGAGGACGAGGTGAAGCAGACCGCGTCGAACCCGCCGGTCTTGATCATCTCGCGGGTCTCGGCGGGCGGCGGGGCCGCGCGGACCGTGCGGTACGCCGTCACGTCGTCGATCTCCCAGCCGCGCTCGCGCAGGCCGGCCGACAGCGTTTCGGTGGCGATGTCCGCCCGCGGGAGCAGCACGCGGTCGACCGGGTCGAGCACGTCGTCGTACGGCGGGAACTCGGCCAGCAGGCCCTCGGACGACTGCTCGCCCGACGGGACCAGCTCCGGGATGATGCCGAACGAACGCACCTTCGCCGCGGTCGACTCACCCACACAGGCGATCTTCACGCCGGAGAACGCACGGGCGTCGAGCCCGAACTCCTCGAACTTCTCCCACACCGCGCGGACCGCGTTGGTGGAGGTGAAGACGATCCACTGGTAGCGGCCGTCGACCAGGCCCTTGACCGAGCGCTCCATCTGCGCCGGGCTGCGGGGCGGCTCGACCGAGATCGTCGGCACCTCGTGCGACGTCGCGCCGTGGCCGCGCAGGCGCTCGGCCATCTCGCCGGCCTGCTCCTTGGTGCGCGGCACCAGGACCTTCCAGCCGTACAGCGCGCGCGACTCCCACCACGACAGCTTCGAGCGGTGGCCGGCGGCCTGGCCGATCGTGACGATCAGCGGCCCGACGAGCTCGCCCGCGTCGTTGGCGACCTTCTCGAGCGTCGTGTCGAGGGTGCGCTGGGTGTTGATGGTGCCGTTCGCGGTGACCGCGACCGGGGTGGACGCCGGGACGCCGTTGCCGGTCAGCGCCGAAGCGGCCTCGGCCAGGTGCGCCGACGTCGCGTGCAGCACCAGCGGGCCGGGCGCGGCGGCCAGGGCCGCCCAGTCGACGTCGCCGCGGACGTCGACCTCGGTGTGCGTGCCACCCAGCGCGACGCCCGCGTACGCCGGGACGGCCGCGGCCGGGGAGACGCCCGGGATGACGTCGAACACGGCGCTCGTGCGCGCGACCGCCTGGACCTCGGCCACCACGGCCGGGGTGGTCAGCGGGTCGCCCGCGACCAGGCGCAGCACCAGCCGGCCGGCCTTGGCCTCGTTGGTCAGGTCCTTGGCGACCTCGGCGGCCTCGCCGACGGCGGGCCGGACCTCGGCGCCCTCGGCGGCCATGGCCAGCACGGCCTGCGGGACGTCGGGGTCGGTCACCACGACTTCGGCCTTGATCAGCAGCTCCTGGGCACGGACCGTGAGCAGGCCGGCGTCGCCGGGGCCGGAGCCCACGAACGCTACGCGCCCGGTGGTCTTTCGCGCGGGGGTCATCTGTGCGTTTCTCCTCTTGCGGCGGCCGTGCCGATCGCGCGGCCGCAGATCTCCTACGTCTTCGAAAAGCGCTCGCGAGAGCGCTATTGAGCAGGGCCGGAGAGGGCTCCGGCTCCGAGGTCCAGCAGCTCGGCGGCCAGGTCCTTGCCCAGCTGGGCGGCCTGGTCCTTATCGGCCAGCGCGGAGGCCCGGACCATGTCCACCGCGCCGTTCTCGCCTTCCGCGGCGGCGGTGCCGCGCAGCGAGATCCGTTCCACGACCTTGCCCTCGGCGTCGAGGTCTTCGACGACCTCGGCGAGCGCGCCCACCGGCGCGCTGCACCCCGCCTCGAGCGCGGCCAGCAGGGAACGCTCGGCCGTCACCGCGGCCCGCGTACCCTCGTCGTCCAAAGTGGACCGGAGCAGCTGCTCGAGGTCCACGTCGGCGGCCCGGCACTCCACCGCCAGCGCACCCTGCGCGGGCGCGGGCAGCATCTGGATCGGGTCGAGGGTCTCGGTGATCGCCTCGGCCCGGCCGATCCTGGCCAGTCCGGCACGCGCGAGCACCACGGCATCGAGCTCGCCGTCGGACACCTTGCGCATGCGGGTGTCGATATTGCCGCGAATCGGCACGATTTCCAAACCGAGACCCAGCGCCCGCAGCTGCGCGGTGCGCCGCGGGGAGCCCGTGCCCACCTTCGCGCCCGGCAGGAGCTCACCGAGCGTCAGCCCGTCGCGGGCGACCAGCGCGTCCCGCGGGTCCTCGCGCGGCGGCACGGCGGCCAGCGTGATGCCCGGTTCGGGGGCGGTCGGCAGGTCCTTGTACGAGTGGACGATGACGTCGACCTCGTCGCGGAGCAACGCTTCCCGCAGCGCCGACGTGAAGACGCCGACCCCGATCGTGGGAATCGGCGCGGAGGACTGGTCACCGGGCGTGGTCACCTTGACGATCTCGACCTCGGCGCCGGTGGCGCGCAGGGCGTCGGCGACGGTCCCGGTCTGGGCGAGCGCGAGCTTCGAACCGCGCGTACCCATGCGAATGACTCTGGTCACTACTACTTCTTCTCTGAAGGGGGCTTCGGGCTCGCCACCGCGGCGGGCGCCTGCGGGTCGAGGCAGAACAGTTCACGCAACGCGTTCGCGTAGTCGGTGTCGGCCGTCTCGGCGGCCAGCTGCTTGACCCGCACCGTCGGCGCGTGCAGCAGCTTGTCGACCACCCGGCGGACCGTGCGGCCGACCTCTTCGCGGACGGCGCCGTCCAGGCCCGGCAGGCGGTTGTCCAGCCGCAGCAGCTCGGCGTCGACGACCTCGGCCGCGCGGCGGCGCAGCGCGGTCACCGTCGGCGTCACCTCGGCGCTGCGCTGCCCGGCGAGGTAGTCGCGCACCTCGTCGAGGACGATCCCGGTCGCCTTGGCCGTCTGGCGCTCGGTGGTCGGTGTGCCCGCCTCGCGCATCCGGCGCTGGATGGTGGCCAGGTCGACCACCCGGACGCCGGCCAGCTCGCCGACCTCCGGGTCGACGTCCCGCGGCAGGCCCAGGTCGCAGACGACGAGCTCCCGGCCACCGCGCGGCAGCACGTGCTCCGGGGCGAAGACGGCGTCTTGCGCGCCGGTGCAGCAGATCACGATGTCGGCGTCGCGGACCGCGTCGGCCACCGCGGACAGCGGGATCGCGCGGGCCGGCACGCCCTGCTCGGTGACGTTCGCGGCGAGGCGGCGGGCGCGGGCGTCGGTGCGGTTGGCGACGGTGATCTCGCCGATCCCGGCCTTGCGCAGCTGCGAGGCGCTCAGCGCGCCCATCGAGCCGGCGCCGACGATGACGGCGTGCTTGCCGGTGACGTCCCCGGCCGCGGCGAGGGCTTCGGAGACGACCGACGCGCCGAGCTGGTCGAGGCCGGTCTCGCTGTGCACGCGCTTGCCGACGCGCAGCGTGGTCTGGATCAGCTCGTGCAGCGTGCGGCCGACGGTGCCGGCCTCGCGGGCGGTGGCGTAGGCGCCGCGGATCTGGCCGAGGATCTGCGTCTCCCCGACGACCATCGAGTCCAGGCCCGAGGTGACCGAGAACAGGTGCTCGACGGCGGCACCGGCGTAGTGGACGTACAGGCTGTCGTAGAGCTCGGCGGGGGCCATCCCGGCCTGGCGGGCGAGCACCTCCGAGACGTCGTTGAGGCCGCCGTGGAAGGTCTCGACGACCGCGTAAACCTCGATCCGGTTGCACGTCGAGACCAGCATGACCTCACTGACGTGCTCGGCCTGCTGCAGCTCGTCGAGGACCTTGCCGACCTCGGGCGCAGGCACCGCGACGCGCTCGAGCGTGCTCAGCTCAGCGCTTCTGTGCGAGAGACCGACCGCCAAGACGCTCATGAACGCACCACCATTTCCCGTCCGCCGTCCGGTCCCGAGCCGTTCCGCCTGCCGTTCCCATTCTCGGACGGCAGCACTCCCGCAGGTAATCCGGAATTGCCCTGATTGCCAGCGGCGTCATCCGCTCGGCGGGCCACATGGAACGAGAGTATCTGCAGCTCCACGGCCAAATCCACTTTGCGGACCTCGATGTGAGCAGGAACCTGCAGAACGACCGGGGCGAAGTTGAGGATGCACTGGACACCGCCCGCGACCAGGCGGTCACACACCGATTGCGCGGCGGTGGGCGGAGTGGCGATCACACCGATGGAAATGCCCCGTTCGGCGCAGATCCGCGGGATGTCGTCCATGTGCGAGACGGGGAGACCCCCGACCGGCACGCCGATCAGGTCCGGGTCCAGGTCGAACAGCGCTTCGACCGGAAAGCCGCGCCCCGGGAAGCCGCCGTAGTTGGCCAGCGCGTGGCCCAGGTTGCCGATCCCGACCACGGCGACCTTGTGCTGGCGGGTCAGGCCGAGGATGCGCTCGATCTGGCTGACCAGGACGCCGACCTCGTAGCCGACGCCGCGGGTGCCGTAGGAGCCCAGGTAGGAGAGGTCTTTGCGCAGCTTCGCGGAATTGACGCCGGCGGCCTGCGACAGTTCTTCGCTCGAAACGGTGGTCGCGCCCTGTTCCGACATTCCGGACAATACGCGGAGGTAGACGGCGAGCCGCGCGACGGCGGCCTCGGGAATCGACTTGGCCCGGACGGCCTCGGGGGCATCCCCGTTGCGGCCCGGCTCACCGGCGGGTACCGCGGGCATTTCGGCGGTGGGGGCGTTGTCGGCGTCGGGGCCGGCCGGACGGCGGGGCCGCCGGGGCGCCCGGCCCGGGGAGTCCGCCGCGTCGCGCCTCCCCCGCTGTGTCACCACGCCGTAGTTCTCCTGCCCGCTGTGCACGTCTGGCGGCCATCGCCATTCGGAACTGTGTCTTGACCCAGGCCCCGGAGTCCGGTTCGATACCGGCCCGTCCCGGGCGACGCTCCTACGGTAGACCACTTGTGAACGCACGCACAAAGTCACTGGTCGGAGGCGGTTCCGACCACCGCACGATCATGACGCGGCGTCAGAATCCTTGCCCGCCAGGCACTTCCGCGCCGGGCCCGCGCGGCCGGTGATCGAAAGCCGTCCGGCGGCGCGGCCCGCGGGACGCGGCGAACGGCCCACCGGACGCGGTGAGCGGCTCCGCCGGACTGGTCGACGAGCGCCCCAATGTGGCGTTCGGTGCGTCTGACGCACCCAATGTGGCGTTCGGTGCGTCAGACGCACCCAATGTGGCGTTCGGTGCGTCAGACGCACCCAATGTGGCGTTCGGTGCGTTGGACGCAAC
>NZ_JBSGJD010000366.1:0-7115 GCF_053605405.1 Amycolatopsis sp. NPDC003861 | reverse complement strand
ACCAGGTGCTGATGACGGGGTCGTAGCCCGGGTTGGCGTTCTTGGCGCGGTAGTAGCCGCCGTTGGTGTAGCGGACGACGGCGCCGACGTCGTACCACTGCCCGGCGACCCAGTTCGGGGCACTGCACGCGGCGGCGGCCGCCTGAGGGGCCTGCCCGGTGGCGGCGGGTACGCCGAACACGAGCCCGGCAACGGCGGCGACGGCGGACAGGACCGCGACAAGACGTCTTCTCAAGATTCGCTCACTCCTTCGGCCACGACGGAGTCCGGGCGCGGGGGCGCCCGGTGTCGGAGGGGGTGTGCTCATCCGGCCAGACGAGGGTGACACCGGTCACTAGAGCAGATTGGTCTAGTCCAGTCAAGGTTGCCGGGGGCCGCGGGCAAGGGTTGTGCGCGAAGGTCCCTTCCGGTGAACCGCCTCCCGGTGTGGTCACGGCGAAGGCGTCCGGCTCTCGGGTGCGGGCGTGCCGCGGGGCGGGCGACGCGGCACCGGAGCCGCGTGCCCGCCCGGCACGTCACCGCGCTTGCGGGATCTTCACCCGCATGGCCGGGGCGACGTGCAGGATGCGCTGCAGCCTCGCCCGGCCCAGCCGGTGGAGCATCTCCCCGAGCTCCTCCGGCGCGATGCTCCCTTCGAGGTCGATCCGCGTCGTCCGGACGACGCGGTCGATCTCCGAGGCGGGGAGCCGCCCCGCGAACTCCCCGGCCAGCCACACCCCGACCTCGTCCACGACGTCGTCCGCCCGGTGGCTCCGTACGGTCATCGCTCTCCTCGTTTCGGATCGCCTTCTTGCCCAGGTCGAAGCGGGGAAATCCCGGTCCGACGCCAGTCCGACGAGCGAGCCGGGGACCCATGACGCCGAATCGGCGAAGTTCGTGGCACAAAAGCTTTCCGTGTTCGGACGGGTGAGGTGCGTGACCATCGTCGTCACTCACATGGGCTGTTTGCCCTCCGAAGTTGTCGGCCGTTCGGGTAGAAATCCGCGGAACTTCGCCGAGGACGCGTCCATCTCAGGACTCTGGAGGCATCGGACAGTGCGGGCGTTCCTCACGGGACGCGGAAACGGAGACGCGATCCATGGGCCGGTACGACCGGACCGACCTCGGGGCGTACAGCCTGGGGTTGCTCGACGCCGCCGAGGCGGCCCGGGTCGAGCGGCACCTCGCGGCGTGCCCGGACTGCCGCCAGGAGGTCCGGGAGTTCGAAGCCGTCCGCGGCCTCCTCGACCACCTGGTCGAGGTTAAGTCCACTTAGGACTCTAGGGCCGTTCGCTCAGCGTGAGGCGGCCGCCTTGACCGTCCGCAGCACCGGCGCCGTCTCCAGGGTCCGGATGGCCGCCAGTGCCCCCAGCCGGTGCGTCAGGTAGTGGTGCAGTGCGGCGGCGTCCGGGCACAGCGCCAGCGCCACCAGGTTCGCCGGCCCCGTCGTCGCCGCCACGAGCGCCAGCTCCGCGTGGGTCGCCAGCGTCCGCGCCACCCAGTCCAGCTGGGCCGGTGCCACCGCCATCCACAGCAGCGCCTGCGTGGTCGCGCCGAGCAGCT
This sequence comes from Amycolatopsis sp. NPDC003861, assembly GCF_053605405.1. NCBI lineage: Bacteria > Bacillati > Actinomycetota > Actinomycetes > Pseudonocardiales > Pseudonocardiaceae > Amycolatopsis > Amycolatopsis sp. NPDC003861. Next base: position 5,573 of record NZ_JBSGJD010000366.1, on the reverse strand, counting down.
CCGGATCGATCTCCAGGTCGAAGAACACGGTGCCGCCCGCCAGGAGGTCGGCCAGGCGGCGCGCGACGGTCGCCGCCGACCAGCCGGTCGCCGTCGCCAGCTCGGCCAGCCCCGCGCGGCCGTCGCGCTGCAGCGCCGCCATCAAGGGGGCGTCGTCGCTGGTCAGCGGCTTGCCCGGCCCGTCGTGGACCGGGGTGAGCGCGGCGACCTGGGCCGCGTCGAGGGCGTTGGCCCGGCCCAGCCACGCCGTCGGGCCGCCGAAGTACCGGTGCAGCAGCTGGTGCGCGGAGACCGCCGTGATGCTCGCCGTGCGCGGGATGTCCCGCAGCAGCAGCGCATGGTCGCTCGCGGCCGGCGTGTGGACGTTCACGCAGATCTCCGTGCCGCCCGACATCAGCTTGATCCACGCCGTGTCCGCGCGGCGCGCCAGCGCCTGGGCGAGGTCCTGCGCCGTGTGCGGCGTCGCGGTCAGGCGGACCATCCACTCGGCTTGGCCGGCCCGCTGCGGATCCGGCAGGCCGACGACGCGGAGCGACGCCTCGGCCCGGAGACGGCGGTAGCGGCGCGCCACCGTCTGCGTGGAGACGCCGAGGACGTCCCCAATCTTGGTGAACGGCGCCCGCCCGTCGAGGTGCAGCGCGTGGACCAGCGCGCGGTCGACGGCGTCCAACGTGGTCATATTCCTCATTCTGATCCATTGAACGGAAGAAATCAGTCAAATCACGCTCTTAGCTGGAACGCAGACTGGTCGCAAAGTCAGGGTGGGCGCCGAACGAAAGGAGACCTCCGTGCTCACCCTGACGCGTTATCGGCGGCGCTGGGCCGCTTTGGCCGTGCTGCTCGTCGCCGAGGCCATGAACCTGCTCGACGCGACGATCGTCCAGGTCGCCGGCCCCGCCGTGCACGCCGACCTGCCCGGCCCGGCCGCCGGCATCCCGTGGTTCAGCGCGGCCTACACGCTGCCGTTCGCCGCCTTCCTGATCACCGGCGGCCGGCTCGGTGACGTCCTCGGCCGGGCCAAGGTGTTCAAGCTCGGTGTGACGGGCTTCGTGCTCGCGTCGCTGGTCTGCGCGGCGGCCCAGGACGCGGGCGTCCTGATCGGGGCACGCGCGGTGCAGGGCGTGGCGGCGGCGCTGATCATCCCGCAGACCATCGGCCTCATCCGCGCCCTGTTCGACGGCGGCGAACTCGCGAAGGCCCTGGGCGCGATCGGCCCGGTGATGGGCCTGTCCGCGGTCACCGGGCCGCTGCTCGGCGGGCTGCTGACGCAGGCGATCTCTTGGCGGGCGGCGTTCCTCGTGAACGTCCCGCTCGGGCTCGCGGTGCTGCTCGCCGCGCGGCTGCTGCGGGAGGACCGCGCGGCCACCCGGCCGCGGCTCGACCTCACCGGCACCGCGCTCGTCGTCGCCGGTGCCGGGCTGCTCGTCTACCCGCTGATCGACCCGGCGGGGACGAACTGGGCCCTGCTCGCGGCCGGCGCCGCGCTGCTGGTCGTGTTCGGCTTCCAGCAGCGCCGCGCGGCCGCGCCGCTGGTCGAGCCGAGCCTGTTCACCCACCGCGGGTTTCCGGCCGCGCTCGCCGGGTCGCTGCTGTTCTTCGCGGTGATGACCGGCCTGATGCAGGTGGTGCCGATGCAGCTGCAGCTGGGGCTCGGCGCCGACGTCCGCACCGCGGGCTTGACGCTGCTGCCGCTGTCGGTGGGGCTCGCGGTGTCGTCGTACGTCGCGGGGGCCTGGCTGGTGCCGAAGTTCGGCCCGCGCGTGATGTTCGCCGGGCTGGCTCTGCTGCTGGCCGGGGTGCTCGCCATGGCGGCCGGCGGGGTGGGCGCGTACCCGTGGGCGCTGGCGCTGTGCGGGCTCGGGATGGGGACGTTCACGGTGCCGTTCTTCACCGCGGCCCTCGGCCGGGTCCGCCCGCCCGAGACGGGTTCGGCCGCCGGGCTGCTCAACGCGGTGCAGCAGCTCGGCGGCACCCTCGGCGTCGCCCTTCTAGGTGGGCTCTACCTCGGCACCGGCACGGCGGCCGCGGCGCTCGGCCTGGGGGCCGCACTCGCCGTGGCCGCCGCCGTGGCGGTGCTGCCGCTCAATAGTCGTCGCGGCCGGTGAACTGCTGCTCCAGCAGCTCGGCCGCGCCGGCGACCAGCTCGAGCGGGTCGGTGAACTCGTTGATGTCGAGGTTGATCAGCGGCAGCGAGTGGCGGAGCACGACGTGCTCGCCCATCACCGCGAGCCCGCCGACGACGATCGCCTCGCCGACCTCGGTCAGCACTTCCAGGAGGTCGACCTGCTCGTGCCGCGCGAACGGCGTCGCGATCTGCACCCAGTCCTCGCGCTGGTCGAGGATTTCGCGGGCGATCACGACGATCTGCGCCCGCTGCTCGGTGTCCGGGTCGTCGCCGAAGACGAGACGGATGCGCAGCTCGTCGGGCTCGTCGCGCACCACCCGGTACGACTGCCTGATGTACGCGACCAGATCGCCCCACTCCGCCACGGTTGCTCCGTTCTCGTGCTTGTCCGGGCGCTCAGCGTAGCGATCAGGCGGCGTCGATCCGGTCCAGATCGGCGAGAACGTCCGCGGGCAGGTCCAGTTCGGCGGCGGCGAGGTTTTCCCGCAGGTGCGCGGGCGACGACGTCCCGGGGATCAGCAGCATCGACGGCGACCGCCGCAGCAGCCAGGCGAGCGCGACCTGCATCGGCGTGGCCCCGGCCCGCGCGGCGCAGTCGTCGAGCAGCCCGGACTGCAGCGGGCTGAACCCGCCGAGCGGGAAGTAGGGCACGAAGGCGATCCCCTCGGCGGCGCACTTGTCGACGAGGGGATCGTTCTCGCGGTGGGCGACGTTGTAGTGGTTCTGCACGCAGACGACGGGCGCGATCGCCTTCGCTTCGTCGACCTGCTCGGCGCTGACGTGGCTGAGCCCGAGGTGCCGGATCAGCCCCTGCGCCTGCAGCTCGGCGAGCACCCCGAACGGTTCGGCGACCGACATCGGGACGGGGTAGTCACCGGCGGCGTTGCTGAGCCGCAGGTTGACGACGTCGAGCGCGTCGACGCCGAGGTTCCGCAGGTTGTCGTGCACGGCCTCGGTGAGGTCCGCGGCCGACAGGGCGACCGGCCACCCCTTGTCGGCGCTCCGCCGCGCCCCGACTTTCGTCACGATGACGAGCGAGTCGGGGTAGGGGTGCAGGGCGTCCTTGATGAGGGTGTTGACGGTGTGAGGGCCGTAGTAGTCACTGGTGTCGAGGTGGGTGACCCCGCGTTCGACGGCTTCCCGCACCACGGCGACGGCCGTGTCGCGGTCCTTCGGCGGCCCCCAGACCCCGGGCCCGGCCAGTTGCATGGCGCCGTAACCCATGCGCGTCACGGGAAGTTCGCCGCCGAGGGTGAAGGTACCGCCGAGATTCGCCATGCCGCTCCTTGCGCCGGGTGCCATCGCGGAAAGTCTAGCCACGGTCGGCTTCCCGTTTCTGTCGGTGCTAATCGGTAGCCTTTGTATCGGGGGCTGCTCGCGACGCCTGGCTGCTATTTCCCTTGTGGCGCAACGGAATCGACCTGGAGACTTGCCCGCCGATGTTCACCCGATTCAGTGGTGATCTTCGAACGCGCGTTCGGTACCGTCGTGGGTATGGCGACAACGATTCCTTCTGCACAACCGAAAACGCGGCCGCTCCTCCAGCGGCCGGGCCAGGCGCTCCTGGGTCGGCGAAGACCGGCCGGGCGGCCGGCTGATCCCGACCGCGCCGGGTCCCGGCCGCTCGGCGGTCCAGTTCCGCGTGCGTCCGGCGCGGATCGTTCTGGCGTCGTGCTCGAGGCAGAGCGCGCGGAATCCGGCGTCTGGCAACAGATTCCGTTTCCCGGCGATCCGCCGGGTGGCGTCCTCGGGCGAGGCGGTCCCAGAGGCAAGCCGGTCCAGGGGCAAGTGGGTCCAGGGGCAAGTGGATCCAGGGGCAAGTGGATCCAGGGCAAGCCGGATCTCAGCAGAGGCCCTTGCCCCGCAGTACCCGCGCGACCGACTCCTGCACCCGCGGCTTCGGCAGTTCCCCGCTCTGCACGGCCTTGGCCAGCCGGTCCAGCACCTCGTCCACCCGACCCCCGGAGGACCACAACGCCTCATCCGCGCCGGCCTGCAGGGCCTTCAGCACCGCCTCGGGCAGCGGGTATTGAGCGGTGATCGCCTTCATGGCCCCGAGGTCGTCGGTCACCACCGGCCCGGTGAACGCGAACTCGCCGCGCAGCAGCTGGTACGCGGCCGGCGAGAGCGAAGCGGGCACGCCACCGGTCAGGCCCGGCACGTCGAGGTGGCCGACCATCACCGCGACCGGCCCGTAGTCGGCCAGGCCGCGGTAGGGCACCAGGTCGACCGCGCGCAGCTTGTCGAGCGGCGGCGTCACCACCGTGCCCTTGTGGGAGTCGCCCGAGCCGTGGCCGTGGCCGGGGAAGTGCTTCAGCACCGGCTGGATTCCCGCGTCGCGCAGGCCCTCGGCGAAGGCTTTCGCGTACGTCTTCACCTTGGCCGGGTCGGGGCTGAACGACCGATCACCGATGACGTCGTCGTCGGGGGCGTTCGTGACGTCGGTGTCCGGGGCGAAGTCCACGGTCACCCCACGGGCACGCAACTGGCGGCCCCGCTCGGCGGCTAGCGTCCGAACCTGGTCGGGGGACTTCGTCGCGGCCATCGTCCGCGCCGAGGGCAGGTCGCCGTCGAGGTCGTCGATACGCTGGACGCGCCCGCCTTCCTCGTCGACCGAAACCGCCACCGGCACCCTAGCGACGGCCTGCACCGCGTCGAGCGAGCGATCTTTCAACAACGCTGTTGCGTTACCCCCGATGAAGATCCCGCCGACCTGGTGGTCCCGCACCAGCGAAACGGTCGCCGCCGGGTTGTCCCCGGACACACCCACAACGACCAGCTGCGCAACCTGAGCCCGAACATCAAGCCCGGCTGCCATCGACGTGCAGTCACCCGGCCGCGCGAGCTGCGAGGTAGGAGCGGACGAAGCGGGAGGAGAAGCCGCCGGAGCAGGAGCCGGCCGGCTGGAACTGGAGGCCACGGGCACGGCCAACCCGGAAACGACCCGCGGTTGCAGGCCCGCGACCAGCAGACCTCCGGCCACGATGGAGAAAGCCACCCCAAGGGCAGCAAGACGTCGGCGGTTCATCGGTCCCTTCACTCGTTTGTGTGCCCCCCGACCGTAGTCGACCCCCCAACCCGGCGGCGTAAAGAACAGCCCCACTGCCCCGGCTTCACGACCGCGGGCGGCCGCGATGCCGCCACGACCAGCGCGCTCGGCCCCTGACCGGCCGCCCTGCCGCCGCACGACCGCGGGCCGGAACGCGGCAGCCGGCCCCGCTGCCCCGGCCTGGCGACCGCGGGCCGAACCCTGAGACCGGCGCGGCCACAGCCTGCGTGCTCAGCCGCGTGAGCAGCCACGGCTGCTCTCGATGGCGGCCCGCTGTCCCGGCTCCACAACCGCAGGCGGCAGCGCGGCCGGCGGCAGAGCCGCCCCGCCGAACCTGGTCTCCCGGCACCGCCGCAAGGAAGCACGCCACTACCGCGCCCTCTCGCGGCTCAACCCGCG
>NZ_JBSGJD010000365.1:0-7209 GCF_053605405.1 Amycolatopsis sp. NPDC003861 | reverse complement strand
GTTCTGGATGGTCCCCGCGAGCTGCTCCGGCTTCACCCCCTGCTCCTCGGCCGCGACGACGTACAGCGCCAGCACGGGCAGCACCGCGCCGTTCATCGTCATCGACACCGACATCTTGTCCAGCGGAATGCCGTCGAAGAGCTGCCGCATGTCGTAGATGGAGTCGATCGCCACGCCCGCCATGCCGACGTCACCCGACACGCGCGGGTGGTCGGAGTCGTAGCCGCGGTGGGTGGCCAGGTCGAAGGCGACCGAAAGCCCTTTCTGGCCGGCGGCGAGGTTGCGCCGGTAGAAGGCGTTGGACTCCTCGGCGGTGGAGAACCCGGCGTACTGGCGGATGGTCCACGGCTGGTTGACGTACATCGTCGGGTACGGCCCGCGCAGGAAGGGCGCGATGCCGGGGTACGTGCCGAGGAAGTCCACATCGGACAGGTCGGCGGCGGTGTAGACGGGCTTGACGCCGATGCCCTCGGGCGTCTCCCAGGCCAGGGCGTCCGGGCCCTTGCCGGTGGTGTTCTCCACCGCGCGCGCCCACGCGTCGCGGTCGCCCGGCGACGGCGTGCCCAGGTCGAGACCGGCGAAGTTCGGGATGCTCATCGCGTGACTCCCAGCTTGGCGTGCAGGCCTTCGAGGACTTCCAGGGCGTTGCACCCGGCGAAGACGTTCGCGTCCACGCCGTCGTGGGTGCCCTTCCCGGCGAGCAGGACGTACTCGGCGCCCAGCGACTTGGCGACGTCGGCCGCCTGGGCGGCGTAGGCGTCGTCGGTGCCGCAGAGGCAGGCGATCCGGGCGCCGGAAGCCGCGAACGCCCCGGGCAGGTCGTCGGTCGCGCCCGGGTTGACGGCTTCGATCCCGCCCGCCTGGAACAGGTTGGCGGCGAAACCGGCCCGCGTGGTGTGCGCGGCGACCGGACCGAGGGTCGCGAGGAAGATCTTCGGCCGCGAACCGTGCGAAGCGAGGTACGCGTCCGAAGCATCGCGAAGCGCCTCGAAGCCTTCGGCGTACCGGTGCCGCGGCAACCCACCTTCCACAGTGGACGGAACCGGCTCCCGCACCACCGGCTTCTCGGCCAGGTTCGGGAACTCGCTGACGCCGGTGAGCGGGTCACGCCGGGTGGCGATCCGCGAGGAGCGCTTCTCCCACGTCTCGGCCAGCCGCCCGGCCAGCGCGCCGGAGGCCAGCGAAGCCACCAGGCCACCTTCGCCCTCGATGGCGGTGAACTCGGCCCAGGCGGCGTGCGCGAGGTCGTCGGTGAGCTTCTCGACGTACCAGGAGCCGCCCGCCGGGTCGGCCACGCCGGCCAGCCTGGACTCCTCCAGCAGCACGGCGTGGGTGTTGCGGGCGATCCGCGCCGAGAACGCGTCGGGCTTGCCGATCGCCGCGTCGAAGGGCAGCACGGTTACGGCGTCCGCGCCGCCGACGCCCGCGCCGAAGCAGGCCACCGTCGTGCGCAGCATGTTCACCCAGGGATCACGCCGGGTCAGCATGGCCGGCGACGTCACGGCGTGCTGGCGCATCGGCGAGGCGAAGCCGCAGACCTCGGCGACGCGGGCCCACAGGCGGCGGGCCGCGCGCAGCTTCGCGATGGTGGAGAACTGGTCGGCGGTCGCGGCGAGCCGGAACTCCAGCTGGCCGGCGGCGGCCTCGACGTCCAGCCCCGCGTCCGTCAGCGCCCGCAGGTAGGTGACGCCGGCGGCGATCAGCGCGCCGAGTTCCTGCGCGTCCGACCCGCCGGCTTCGTGGAACGGCAGGCCGTCGGCGACGATCGTCCGCACTTTCGGGTACTTACCGGCGACACGCACGGCGAGCGCGGCGGCCGGTTCCAGCGCCACGCCGGCGCCGGAGCGGGCGGCCAGGCCGACCGGGTCGGCGCCCAGGACGGCGGTGGCCTCGCTCGCCGGGATCTCGCGCTCGTCGAACAGCGCCAGCAACTCCGAAGCGGCCGCTTCGTACGAAGGCCCCGCGTCCAGCACTACCGGCGCCAGGTCGAGGTACACCTCGTTCAGCGCGTCGGCCAGGGCCGCGGGCGGGACCGACAGCCAGATCGACGTCACGCCGCCTTCGAGGTCGGCCAGGATCGCCTTGTTGACCGCGCGGCCGTCGTCGCCGGTGAACCGGGCGCGGACGTCCCAGCCGGTGCCGACCAGGCCGTCCGGGCGCGCGCCGCGCACGTAGGGCGGCAGGCCGGGGAAGCCGATGTCGCCGGGGACGTCCTCGGCGGTGTACAGCGGCTGGATCGCGATCCCGTCGTAGGTCCGCGTGACGAGTTTGCTCTCCGGGGCACCCGCGAAGTCCTCCGGCAGCTTCCCGCTCTTGCGCAGCACGCCCGCGACCAGCTCCTGCCACTGTTCGCGCGTCGCCTGCGGGAACTCGGCCGCGAGGTCGAGCTCGGAGATCGGCACTGACTCCGGACCGGCCACATCAGTCATAACCTGTGATGGTAGAGGCACTCGCCGCGCTCGACCTGTGAGTCTGGTCGCGCTAGGGGCCGTCACCGGACAGGTTAGGGGCCGGTGCCGCGGGTACGACACAATTGGCCCGTGCCCCCCTCCAGCGAAGAGACACGAGTGGTCGCCGGTCGCTACCGGCTGCGTTCGGTGCTCGGCTCCGGCTCGATGGGCACCGTCTGGTCGGCCTACGACGAGTTCCTGCACCGGCAGGTGGCCGTCAAGGAGATGAAGGTGCCGCCGGGCATCCCGGCGTCGCAGGCGGACGAGCTGCGGGAGCGCACGCTGCGCGAGGCGCGGGCGATCGCCGTGCTCTCCCACCCCAACGTGATCATCCTGCACGACGTCGCCCGCGAGGACGACCAGCCGTTCGTGGTGATGGAACTGCTGCCCTCGCGCAGCCTGGCGCACATCCTGCGCGACCACGGGCCGCTGACCGTCGGGCAGGCCGCCGCGGTCGGCATCGCCGTGGCGTCCGCGCTGGAGGCCGCGCACGCCGCCGGGATCACCCACCGTGACGTCAAGCCGGGCAACGTCCTGGTGGCCAGCGACGGCCGGATCAAGCTGACCGACTTCGGCATCGCCCGCAACGTCTCCGAAGCGACCATGACCCGCACCGGGATCATGCTCGGCTCCCCCGCCTACATCGCGCCGGAGGTGGCCTCCGGCGGCGCCGTCACGCCGGCCGCGGACCTCTGGGGCCTCGGCGCGACGCTGTTCGCCGCGGTCGAGGGCGCGCCGCCGTACGACGCCGACGGCGATCCCCTCGAGACGGTCGGCAAGGTCGTCAACGGGAAGGTGCCGCAGCCGAAGGCCGGCCCGCTGGCCGACGTCATCGGCGCGCTGATGAGGAAGGAGCCAGGCCGGCGGATCACCCTGCGCGAGGTCCGGCACCGGCTGTACCCGCTGCAGACGAAGACGCCGCTCGACCTGTTCGGCCCCGAGCTGTTCCACACCCCGGACGGCAAGAAGACGTCGGCGCAGCCGGACGCCACCGACACGCAGGTGATCAAGACCGTCCTGCCCGAGAAGACCAAGGCGGAGAAGAAGGCCGAGGGGTCGAGCAGCGAGCTCGCCGCCGACCCGGGCCCGCTGCCGTTCCTGCGCCCGCCCACCCCGGCGCCGTCCCCGGCGCCGAGCGCGCCGACCGTGTTCGTCGCGCCACCCCGGTCTGGTCGCCGCAGCTCCACGGCCACCGCGGTGCTCGTCGCGGTGGCGATCCTGCTCTTCCTGCTCGCCGCGGGCGGCGGGTTCGCGCTGGCCAGGGCGGTCGGCGGCCAGTCGCTGCTGCCGCCGGCCGCCGCCCCGCGGGGCACGCCGAACGGCCCGACCGACGTGCCGCCGCCGTCGCTGGTGCAGCAGTCCGGCGACGCGAGCTACGTGACCGGCAACGGCGGGCAGTTCGGCCTCCAGGTGCCGGAGGGCTGGCAGAAGTTCGTCGCCCCGCACACCACGAGGTTCGGGGCGAGCACCGCCGTCCAGTACGTCTCGCCGGACGGCCGCCGGTCGCTGCGGGTGGAACGGCTGGTGAAGTACTTCGCCCAGTTCCCCGACGACAACGAGTACATCGGCTACCTGAAGACGTCCTACCCGGGCAATGCGTTCTTCCTCTTCCCGCCGTCGCCGCTGCCGGACGGCAAGGGCACGACGCTGACCTACCGCCTGGCCGAGGGCGGCACCCTCCCGGAGAGCGACGGTGGCGGCGGCACCCGCGTCACCTTCATGAACCTGGTCCAGGCGGGCACCAGCCTGTGGATCCTCTCGGTCACCGTGCCGGCCGAGCAGGAGAACTCGGGCCGCCAGGACGTCTTCGACCGGGTCGCCCCCACGCTGAGCGTCTCGGACTAACCGCCGAGGACCGTGCGGGACACCTGCTCCTGCGCGAGGTGGCGCAGACCGGCGAAGATCCGGTCGCCGAGGACGGTGGCGACCAGCCCGGTCTCGATGATCTTGTCCAGCGACGTCAGGCCGACCACCACCTCGACGTCGACTTCCGCGACGCGCATCGCCAGGTCGGCGTACTCCTCGAGGCGTTCGGTCAGCTTCTCCTGCCCCAGCTCCTTGGCCGTCGCCAGCGCGGCGATGAGGTTGGCCATCGCGCGGTGCTCGGCCGGGTGCTCCTTCCAGCCGTGGCGGCGCATGACGTCCGCCAGCCGCCCGGACGCCCACTCGGCGGCCTCGTCGGACACCTTCGGCGCCGGCCCGGCCAGCTCCTGCTGGACGACGCCCATCGTCCGGTGCGGGGTCTCGTGGTCGTCGATCGCGCCGAGCACGACGCCGACCGAGGCCAGCGACAGGCCGCCCACCTCGGTGAGCGCCTTGATCAGCCGCAGCCGCTGGACGTGCGCCGGGGAGTACCGGGCCTGGTTCGGGCTGGTGCGCTCGCCGGGCGGGAGCAGGCCTTCGCGCAGGTAGTACTTGACGGTCGCGACCGGCACCCCGGACTCGGCGCTCAGCTCGGCCATCCGCATGCGTTTCCGCTCCGATCCCGGGGTCCGTCTCGGGGACAACCCTGAAGACTTCTCAGTATGGATAGTTTAACTTTCCAAAACGGAGAGCATGACTATCCGTTCTGGGAGGAACCATGACCATCCTTGCCGATCTCCGCAGCAGAACGAACACCTGGCACCGACCGTCCGCGCTCGCAGCGGCCGCCCTGGGGGTGGTGGCGCTGCTGTGCGTGGCCGCCATGGTCCTCGACCAGCGCACCCTGGGCGGCGCGCCGATCTGGGCGAAGCCGTTCAAGTTCGCGGTGTCCGGCGCGCTCTACTTCGCCACCTGGAGCTGGCTCGTCTCGCTGCTGCCGCGGTTCCGGCGCACGGCGAACTGGCTCACCAACCTCCTGGTCGTGATCTTCGCGGCCGAGTACGTCCTGCTGGTGTTCCAGGCCGCGCGCGGCCGGGCGAGCCACTTCAACGTCGCGACCCCGCAGGACGCCGCGATCTTCGGCAGCATGGCCGCGATGATCGTCGTGCTCTGGGTCGCCACCCTGGCGCTCACGGTACTGATGCTGTTCACGAAGGTGCCCGATCGCGCGTCGTACTGGGCGGTGCGGGCCGGGGCGGCGCTGTCGCTGGTGGGGATCACGCTCGGCCAGCTGATGACCTCGCCGACCGCGCAGCAGCTCGCGCAGTGGCGGACCGGCGGGCGGCCGTCGATGGTCGGCGGGCACACCGTCGGGCTCGAAGACGGCGGCCCCGGCCTGCCGATCCTCGGCTGGAGCACGGTGAGCGGCGACCTGCGGATCCCCCACTTCGTCGGGATGCACGCCCTGCAGGCCCTGCCGCTGCTCGCCATCGCGCTCGTGGCGCTGGCTTCGCGGTTCCCGCGGCTGCGTGACGACGTCGTCCGCGCGCGGCTCGTCCTGATCGGGGCGGCCGGGTATGCGGGCCTGATCGCGCTGGTCACCTGGCAGGCGCTGCGGGCGCAGTCGATCGTGCACCCGGACGCGGTGACGCTCGGGGCGGTCGCGCTGCTGGTCGCGGCGGTCGGGCTGGGTTCGTGGGCTACGGTGCGCGTCCGATGAACCTCTTCGACCTGGCCTTCCCGCTGGCCGCGCCGTTCTGGGCGCTGCTGATCCTGGCCCCGAAGTGGCGGTGGACGGTGCGGATCATGGCCTCGCCGTGGGTGCCGCTGCTGCCGCTGGTGTGCTACTTCGCGCTCGTGCTGCCGCACTTCGGCGAGTGGGGACGGGCGATGCTGCGGCCCGACCTCGGCGTCCTCCAGACGCTGCTCGCGACGCCGTGGGGCGCCGGGCTCGTCTGGGCGCACCTCATCGCGTTCGACCTGTTCATCGCGCGCTGGATGTACTTCGAAGGACGGGTCCGGGACATCTCGCCCTGGATCGTCAGCCCGATCCTGCTGCTGACGATCTTCCTGTCGCCGTTCGGGCTGGTGGTGTTCCTGGCCGTGCGAAGTGCCCGGTTACGCTCCCTCGCATGAGTGAACACGAAGCCGCGAGCGCCATCGCCAAGCGCACCGGCGTTGACGCGCACGACATCGCGGTGGTCCTGGGATCGGGCTGGCGCCCGGCGGCGGACGTCATCGGGGAGTGCGAGACGGAGATCCCGTTCGCCGAACTGCCCGGCTTCACCACGCCCGGCGCGGTGGGCCACGGCGGCACCATCCGGTCGCTGAAGATCGGGGACAAGAACGTCCTGGTCATGCTGGGCCGGACGCACTTCTACGAGGGCAAGGGCATCGACCCGGTGGTGCACAACGTACGCACCGCGGCGGCGGCCGGCGTCCGGTCGGTGCTGCTGACCAACGCGGCGGGCGGCCTGCGCGAAGGCTTCCGGGTGGGGCAGCCGGTGCTGATCTCGGACCACCTGAACCTGACCGCGCGCTCGCCGATCGTCGGCGCGAACTTCGTCGACCTGACGGACCTGTACTCGAAGCGGCTGCGGGACATCGCCCGCGAGATCGACCCGTCGCTCGAGGAAGGCGTCTACGCGGGCCTGACCGGGCCGCACTTCGAGACGCCTGCGGAGATCCACATGTTGCGCACGCTGGGCGCGGACCTGGTCGGCATGTCGACGGTCCTGGAGGCCATCGCCGCCCGCGCGGCCGGCGTCGAGGTCTTCGGCCTGTCCCTGGTCACGAACCTCGCCGCGGGCATGACCGGCGAGCCGCTGAACCACCAGGAAGTCCTGGAAGCCGGCCGCGCCGCGGCCACCCAGATGGGTTCCCTGCTCCGCGAGCTCGTCACCCGCGCCTGACCCCAAGCGCCCCAATGTGGCGTTCGGTGCGTCCAACGCACCGA
>NZ_JBSGJD010000364.1:0-7221 GCF_053605405.1 Amycolatopsis sp. NPDC003861 | reverse complement strand
AGGCGGGAAAGCGTGCCTTGACGCGGTACCACCGTCCGTAGCGACAATTCAGGCTTCGGGGTGGTGAGCACCGAAATCCGTGGCCCCCAACCGCACTGAGCAGCCCCCGATTTCCACGCTAGCGCAAGGCACCGACAATTCCGCACGCCGGAAGCAAGGCCGGGCCCCCGCTATCCACAGGGCCGGCCGGGGACGCCTCAGTTCTGGAGGGCGAAGGTGACGCCGGCGGCCTCGGGAGTGGCCGGGCGGGGGAGCCAGCGGTCCTCGCTCACCGGCAGCTCACCCTCGAGAGCCGCCAGCACCGCGTCCCGTGCCAGGGGGAGGACCGCCTCCACCGTCACGTCGCGCTGCAGCTCGTACGACAGGGATGTCACCCCCGCGTCGCGGATGCCGCACGGGACGATGTTGTCGAACGCCGCCAAGTCCGCGTTGCAGTTCAGCTCGAAGCCGTGCATCGTCACGCCTCGCTGGACGCGGATGCCGATCGCCGCGATCTTGCGCTCGATCCCGCGGTCGTCGGCCGGGATCCAGACGCCGCTGCGGCCTTCGACGCGGCCGGAGTGCACGCCCAGCTGGTCGCACACGTGGATCAGGGCCTCCTCCAGGCGCCGCACGTAGTGGACCACGTCGATCGGGTCCGCCAGCTTGACGATCGGGTAGCCGACCAGCTGGCCCGGGCCGTGCCAGGTGATCTTGCCGCCTCGGTCGACGTCGATCACCGGGGTGCCGTCCGTGGGGCGGTCGGCCTCCTCCGTGCGCTTGCCCGCCGTGTACACCGACGGGTGCTGCAGCAGGAGCATCGTGTCCGGCGCGGTGCCGTCCGCCCGGGCCGTCAGGAAGCTCCGCTGGAGCTCCCAGGCTTCGGTGTAGTCGATCGTGCCGAGCTCGCGGACGTCGACGGGCTCGGTGCTGGCGCGGCAGGTGCGGGAAGAACTCACCCGTCGAGGCTACGCCCGTCACCCGGGGGAAGCAGCCGCAAGGCGCACGCTGAGAGCAGCCCGACACCGGTCACCGCCAGCACTGCGCCGATCGTGTCCGTCACCCAGTGCACGCCCAGCACGACGCGGCACGTCGCCGACAGCACCACCGCCACCGCGACCGCCGCCGCCACGCGCCGGAGCAGCCTCGGCCACAGCCACGCGCACAGCAGGAGCAGCACGAACCCCGTGCTCGCCACCGACACCACGTGCCCGCTCGGGTAGCTCAGGTCCGGGTAGTCGCGCGGGCGCTCGCGCAGGAAGATCGGCTTGGCCGTCAGGCTGGTCAGCCGGCACAGCAGCAGCACGACGGCGAGCCGCACGCACAGGCCCGTGTGCTGCCGGCGCCGCAGCGCCAGCGCGAGCAGCGCCATCCCGAGCACGTACGGCAGCACCGGGCCGAGGATGTCGCTGCCGATCTCCGCCACCCGGCCGAGCGGCTGTGTGTAGACGCCGTGGAGGGCGTTCGCCACCTGCGAGTCGAGGGTCAGCGGGTGCCGCGCGACGCCGAGCCCGAGCGCCACGAACGCCGCCGTCAGCGCGAAACCGATGACGAGCCAGCGCTTGAGCGGGACGGTCATGCCGCGGCGAGCGCGCTGTCCAGGGTCCGGTGCCGGAACTCGTACCCCGACCGCTCCAGCGCCGCCGGGACGGCCCGCTGACCGAACAACGCCATCTCCTCGCCGGCCTGGCCGAGCACGGCCTTGAGCGCGATCCCGGGCACCCACCACGGCGCCGGCCGGTGCAGCGCGCGGCCGACGGCGCGGGTGAATTCGGCGTTGGTCACCGGCGCCGGGCCGGTCAGGTTCACCGGACCCGACACGTCGTGCGTCAGGACGTGGACGATCGCGCCCACCTCGTCTTCGAGGGCGATCCACGGCATGTACTGGCTGCCGTTGCCGAGCCGCCCGCCCAGACACAGGGCGAACAACGGGCGCAGCGTCCCGTAGAGGCCGCCCTTCGCCGACAGGACCAGCCCGGTCCGGATCTTCACGACCCGCGCGTCCCCGGCACCCGCCGTCGCGGCTTCCCACCCTTCGCACAGCTCGGCGAGGAAACCCCGGCCGCGCGGCGCGGATTCGTCCACTGTGGACGCCCCGGTGTCGCCGTAGTACCCGACGGCGGAGGCGTTGACGAGCACGCCGACCCCGTGTTCGGCAACGGCTTCGGCGAGCACCTCGGTCGGTTCGACCCGGCTGTCGGTGAGCTGCTGCTTGCGCATCGCGCTCCACCGGCCGGGGAACAGCCGCTGCCCACCCAGGTTCACGACGGCGTTAACCCCCTCGAAGGCGCCGCTCGCGATGGTCCCCGACGGCGGATCCCAGCGGAATTCGCCGTCACCGCGCGCCTCACGCCGCACCAGCCGGCGGACCTCGTGGCCCTCGCGCCGCAGGCGGTCGCCCAGCGCCGACCCGATCAAGCCGCTCGCTCCGGCGATCAGTACTCGCATGCTTCGATCGTTGCGCATTCGCTCCGCCCCCGCACGCCCAGGTCCCCCGCGCAAGGAGCCGCCGAAGATCCGGCCCGCGTGCGCGGCGCCGGGGAAGCCGGCGGGGGCGAGGTGCGGTGGAAGGCGTCCCCGGACATGGCGAAGGCCGCCACGGAGATTCCCGTGGCGGCCTTCGTCAGCAGTGACTTCAGAGACCGAGTTCGCTCTCGAAGTTGCCCTCTTCCAGGCGCTGCTTGATCGTCGTCAGGAAGCGGCCCGCGTCGGCCCCGTCCACCAGGCGGTGGTCGTAGGTCAGCGGCAGGTATGCCATCGAGCGGACGGCGATCGTGTCGTTGCCGTCGGCGTCCGCGATCACGACCGGGCGCTTGACGACCGCGCCGGTGCCGAGGATGCCCGACTGCGGCTGCACGATGATCGGCGTGTCGAACAGCGCGCCGACGCTGCCGATGTTCGTGATCGAGAAGGTGCCGCCCGACAGCTCGTCCGGCTTGATCTGGCCCGCCCGCGCGCGGCCCGCCAGGTCGGCGATCCGGTGCGCGAGACCGGCCAGGCTCAGCTCGCCCGCGTCGTGGATCACGACCGAGAGCAGGCCGCGCTCGGTGTCCACCGCGATGCCCAGGTGCACGGCGCCGTGGTAGGTGATCTCCTTCGTGTCCTCGTTGTAGGACGCGTTGACGTTCGGGTGCTGCTTGAGCGCCTCGACCGTGGCCTTCGCGAAGAACGGCAGGAACGTCAGGTTGACGCCCTCGCGCTCCTTGAAGCCCGCCTTCGCGCGCTGGCGCAGCTTGGCGATCTTCGTGACGTCGACCTCCTGGACCTGCGTGAGCTGCGCGGCGATCTGCAGCGACTCGCGGGTCTTGGTGGCCGTGATCTGGCGGATCCGGCTGGCCTTCTGGACCGTGCCGCGCAGCGCCGCCAGCTCCGGCGACACCGCGGCCGCGGGACGCGCGGCGGGCGCCGACGGGGCCGCGGCCGGAGCGGCGGCAGCGGCCGGAGCCGGGGCGGCGGCGGCCTTCTGCTTCTCCTCGGCCGCGGCCAGGACGTCCTGCTTGCGGATCCGGCCGCCGACGCCGCTGCCGGTCAGCGACGCGAGGTCGATGCCGTGCTCCGACGCGAGCTTGCGGACCAGCGGGGTGACGTACGGGCCGTCCGCCGAGCCGTCCTTCGCCGCGGCGGCCGGGGCCGACTGCGTGGCGGCCGAGGCCGGCGCGGCCTGCGGCTTCGGTTCCGGCTTGGGCTCGGGCTTCGGTTCCGGCTTCGACTCCTGGACCGGCTCGGGCTTGGGTTCCGGCTTCGGCTCGGGCTTGGGCTTGGGCTCCGGCTTCGGTTCCGGCTCGGCCTCGGCCTTCGGCGCCGCACCGGCGTCCCCGATCACGGCCAGGACGCCGCCGACCTCGACGGTCTCGTCCTCGCCCGCGCGGATCTCCAGCACCGTGCCGGCCACCGGCGACGGCACCTCGGTGTCGACCTTGTCGGTGGAGATCTCGAGCAGCGGCTCGTCGACCTCGACCGAGTCGCCGACCGCCTTCAGCCAGCGCGTGACGGTGCCCTCGGTGACGCTCTCGCCCAGCTCGGGCAGCTTCACCTCGGTGCCTTCGCCACCGGCGGCCGGTGCGGTGTCCGGCTTGCTCGGCGCTTCCTCGGAGGCCTGCGGCTCCTCCTGCTGCGGCTCGGGCTGCGAGGGCGCCTCTTCCTGCGCCGGGGCCGACGACCCGGACGACTCCGGCACGCCGCCGGTGCCGTCGTCGATGACGGCGAGCTCGCCGCCGACCTCGACGGTCTCGTCCTCCTGGGCGCTGATCTTCACGACCGTGCCCGCGACCGGGGAGGGCACCTCGGTGTCGACCTTGTCGGTCGAGATCTCGAGCAACGGCTCGTCGACCTCGACGGTGTCGCCCTCCTGCTTAAGCCACCGGGTGACGGTGCCTTCGGTGACGCTCTCCCCGAGCTCCGGCAATGTGACGGAGTAGGCCATCGTTCGCTGACTCCTCTTCCAAGTTCTGCGTGGTCTGGATTCTGCTGGTGGGACGTCAGCTGTGCACGTGCAGAGGCTTCCCCGCGAGGGCGAGGAACGCTTCACCGAGGGCCTCGGTCTGGGTGGGGTGCGCGTGGATCAGCGGGGCGACGTCCTCGGGGAACGCCTCCCAGCTGTAGATCAGCTGCGCTTCGCCGATCAGCTCGCCGACGCGGTCGCCGACCATGTGCACGCCGACGACCGGGCCGTCCGGGGCCTTGACCAGCTTGACCCCGCCGGAGGTCTTGAGGATCTGGCTCTTGCCGTTGCCGCCCAGGTCGTAGGTGAACGTCGTGACGTCCGAGCCGTACTTGTCCTTCGCCTGCGACTCGGTCAGCCCGACCGACGCGACCTCCGGGTGCGAGTAGGTGACCCGCGGGATGCCGCTCTCGTCGATCACGCGCGGGTTCTGCCCGGCGATCTCCTCGGCGACGAAGATGCCCTGCTGGAAGCCGCGGTGCGCGAGCTGCAGGCCGGGGACGATGTCGCCGACGGCGTAGACGTTCGGCAGGTTCGTGCGCAGCCGCTCGTCGGTGAGGACGAAGCCGCGCTCGATCTTGACGCCGGCCTCCTCGTAGCCGTGGCCCGCCGAGTTCGGCCCGCGGCCGACGGCGACCAGCAGCAGGTCGGCATCGATGGTCTCGCCGGACTCCAGCGAAACGCTCACGCCGTTGTCGTCCTGCTTCGCGCCGGTGAACTTCACGCCGGTCTTGAAGGTGATCTTGCGGCGGCGGAAGGCGCGCTCGAGCTGCTTGGACGCGAACTCGTCTTCGTTCGGGACCAGCCGCGGCAGGGCCTCGACGATGGTGACGTCGACGCCGAAGGAAGCCCAGACGCTGGCGAACTCGACGCCGATGACGCCGCCGCCGAGGACGACGACCTTCTTCGGGACGTAGTCGAGGGCCAGGGCCTGCTCGCTGGCGATGATGCGGCCGCCGAGCTCCAGGCCGGGCAGCGTGCGCGAGTACGAGCCGGTGGCGAGGATGACGTTCTTGCCGGTGTAGCGGGTGCCGTCCACCTCGACGGTCGTGCCGCCGACGAACGTGCCGCTGCCCTCGACGAGGTTCACCTTGTGCGCCTTGGCCAGGCCCTGCAGGCCCTTGTACAGGCGGGCGACGATGCCGTCCTTGTACTTGTTGACCCCGGCGATGTCGATGCCCTCGAAGGCGGCCTTGACGCCGACCGCTTCGGCTTCGCGGGTCTCGTCGGCGACCTCGGCGGCGTGCAGCAGGGCCTTGGTCGGGATGCAGCCCCGGTGGAGGCACGTCCCGCCCAGCTTGTCCTTCTCGATCAGCGTGACGGAAAGGCCCAGCTCGGCCGCGCGGAACGCCGCGGCGTAGCCGCCCGATCCGCCTCCCAGGATCACGAGGTCGGCGGAGGTGTCGGTCACTTCATTAACTCCTCGGCAAGCAGTGGGGTGATGCTCTGTCGTCGCGCCCGCGCCCGGTATAACCGCGCGCGCGACACCGCCATCTTGTCACTACGCCGGACGGGGCTGCGAGCTAGCCGGGTGTGCGACGCCGACCACACGCGGAGTCCGGGATAATGAGTGGCGTAGGTCTCTGAGGGAGAGGTGGTCGAGGTGGGGCTCTTCGACTCGCTGCGCAGGCGGGCCAAGGGTGGGCAACGGGCCGGTACGCTGCGGAAAGCCAGCTCCGAGGACACCCGCCACCTCGACGAGTGGGCGGCCACGAGGCGAGGTGTGGAGGCGTTCGTGGAGCCGAAGACCAACGTCACGGAGACCACTGTGGTGTTGATCGCCCATGACGGAGAGTGGACGCGGCGGCGGATCGGCAGCCTGGAGGCGGCGCAGCAGTTCGGCCACCGCCGGTCGATCCCGGTGTATGAGGTCGCCCGGGTGGGTTACCCGAAGCGGATGCGCGAGTACACCGAGCGGAAGAAGCGCGGCCAGGTCTAGAGGTCGATCCGGCCGACGACCTCGCCGTTGAAGGTCTGGCCGGTCGGCTTGAAGCCGAGCTTGAGGTAGAACTGCTCCGGGCCGCCCTCGGCCGGGATCCACAGCACGGTCGCGCTGGTGTTGCCCCGTCTTCGTGCTTCTTCGAGGACGGTCTCGACGGCGAACCGGCCGTAGCCGCGGCCCTGCACGCCCGCGCCGACGTTCAGCCGCCAGATCCCGCAGCGGAAGAAGTCCAACTCGGCGTCCGGGTTGAAGCCGCCCATCACGAACGCCGCCGGCTCGCCGTCGGCCAGGATCAGCCGCGGCCAGGCGACTTCCGGCTGCGTGTACGCCTCGGCGAGCGAGACGGCGACCGGGGCCACGAAGGCCTTCTGATGGGGTTCGACGGCCAGCTGGCACGCCGCGGCGACGTTCTCCGGGGTGATCTTCTCCGCGGTGAGGATGGTCACCGCGCCCAACCTAGCCTGCCTGGGCCAGCAGCGCGGCGTGGTTGACGAGCGCCGCGCGGAAGGACGCGTGGACCGTCGTGCCCAGGACCGGGTCGACTTCGACGACGTGCCCGGCCGAGAGAAGCAGCACCGCGGGGTCGGACAGGATCACGACGCCGTTCTCGGCCCGCAGGTCCGCCGTGCCGAGGAGGCGGGGGAAGACCACGTCGGCGGGCAGGCCGTCGCAGGTGCGAAGGAATTCGCGGTGGTCGGCGGGCAGCTCGGCGCCCAGCCGCAGCTCCGCCGAGCGGATCGCCGCGTCCGACGCCGGAGGTGGTGCCGTGCCGCCGCGCAGGCGCAAGATCTCCGCGATCAGTTCCGGCCAGGTGCCGGGCTCCGGTGGGTACCGCTCGTGCAGCGCCGCGACCAGCGCA
>NZ_JBSGJD010000363.1:0-7288 GCF_053605405.1 Amycolatopsis sp. NPDC003861 | reverse complement strand
CGACTTGGTCGTCGTGGCCAGGGTCCGGGCCGCCGCCCGCCCCAAACTCGACGGCGCCTGCTCGGATTCCACCGGGTCGGTGACAGTCACAACGAGGACCACCCAATCATTCGCGTTCGGCACGTGCCCGCCCCAGCCGGCACGCCGGTCATGACCTGCTATTCCCTGATATGCGCGGTTTCGTTGCGCCGCGAAATCAACATAGCAACCGCGACTGCCCGCACAATGACACGATCGGGTCACCGGGTTAATGGCCGGGCCGCCGCTTGATCATTTTCGGATGATGTTCGACGGCCGTGGTCACGGCCTGTTCGCGGACGTCACTCGGTCGTGAGAGCCCCTGCTCGGCAGCGCGGTCCACGGTCGCCCAGCGATACCGCACCACCGGTGGTACCCCCTCGCAACTGCGCCGAATCGGCGACTTTCGTGATCCTCGTGCGGCCAGCAGGATGAATTCCGCCCTTTCTGTTGTCCGCCCGTAAATGGGTGACTAACTTGAGCGGTCCCGGACGTGGAATGCCGGGCAGTGCTTCCCGCGCTTCGCGGGCGAAAGGACCCGGATGAACATCTTCGTGGCCGGCAGTCTCTGGGTGGCCGGCGCGGCCGTCGTGGCGGGTGTGATCGCGTACCTGGTCCGCCGGTTCGGCTGGGACGAGGGCCGGCCCGACAACAACGACGCGGCGGGCCAGGTGTTCACCATCGTCGGCGGGCTGCACGCGGTCCTGGTCGCCTTCGTCCTGATCTCGCTGTTCGACTCGGTGAGCGAAGCGAGCCAGAACGCGCAGACCGAAGCCGACAGCCTCGTCGCGGCCACCTGGGCGGCCGACGCGCTGCCGGCCGAGACGAAGGACCGGGTGCACCAGCTCGCCGCCGCGTACGCGCGGACGGTCGAGGAGCAGGAGTGGCCGCGCCTGGCCGACGGCGGCCCGGTGCCGGCCACGGGCGCGACGCAGCTCGACCAGATGCGCGAGGCGGTGGCGGCCGCCCCGGCCGAGGACGACTGGCTGCTCGACCGCAAGACCGAGGCGAGCAACCAGCTCTGGTCGGTCTACCAGGCCCGCGAACAGCGGCTGGCGCACTCCGGCGCGGACGGCGTCGGCGCCGTCGTCTGGTTCGCCCTGATCCTCGGCAGCCTGATCACCGCGATCCTGCTGCCCAACCTGTTCGGCGGCACCCGGCTCGCCGCGCACATCATCATCGTGTCCACGCTGGCCGGCACGATCACGTTGCTGCTGTTCGCCATCTACCAGCTGCAGAACCCGTTCAGCGGCGGCGCGAAGGTGGCGCCGGAGGCGTTCACCTCGGCCCTGGAAAGGCTGGCTTGACCGGCACGCGGGCCCGCTGGGCGGCGATGCTCGGCGTGGCCGTGGCGGTCTCGGCGCTGCTGGCGGCCACGGGCTGGCTCGCACCGCCGTCGGCGAAGGAGCCGGCCCACGCGCCGGGCGGCTGCACGGTCCTCCAGGCCGAGAACGAGCGCGACGGCGCACCGACGACGTTGCGGCTGCTCTCCCTGCCCGGCGGGGTGACGCGCCGGGTGAGCCAGGCCGGCTACTGGATCAACGCGATGGGCTACTCCGCCGCGCAGGGCGTGATCTACGGCGTCGCCGACGGCACCCGCGCCGGCCGCTACCCGGGCGCGCACGCGGTGCGGATCGACACCGCCGGCGTGGTGACCGACCTGGGCGTGATCGGCCGGGCCGGCGCGCGGAAGCCGGTGTGGAGCCCGGTCACCGGCGCCACCGCGGGCGCGATCGACGGCGACCGCTGGTACGTCCGGCAGGGCAGCGATCTGTACACAGTGGACATCGACCCGGCGGCGCCGGACTACGTGCGGGTGGTGCACCGGACGGCGCTGCGGCCGGTGTCGCTGGCCGTCGGGGTCGACGACTTCGCCTTCGACCCGGCGGACGGGCTCCTCCACGGCGTCTCGGCGACCTCGCGCGGGGATAGCTCGGTGGTCACCCTCGACCCGTCGAGCGGGAAGGTCGTGGTGGTGCCCGGGCTGAAGTTCCCCGAAGGCGGCGCGTACGGGTCGGTGGTGCTCGCCCCCGGCGCGATCTACGCCACGGCCAACCGCGCCGGGCAGCGCAGCGTCACCTACCGCCTCCCGCGCGACGGCTCGGGCCCGGCCACCGAGGTCGCTTCCGGGCGGCCGCTGGTGAGCGGCGACGCGGCCGGATGCTTCGCCGAGGCGCCCGCACCCCTGCCCCCACCGCCGCCGACGACCCCTCCGGGGCAGTCCTCACCTCCGCCGACGACACCCCCGGGGCAGTCCTCACCCCCGCCGACGACCCCTCCGGGGCAGTCTTCGCCCCCGCCGACGACGCCTCCGGGGCAGTCGTCACCTCCGCCGCCGCCGCCCCGGACCGAGCCGCCGGCACCGGAGCCATCACCCCCGCCGCCACCACCGGTGGAGCAGCCCGTCGTCGCGCCGCCGACCCCCGTGCCGGCCCCGCCGCCTTTGGTCACGCCGGCGCCGTCCACCCCGGCCCCGCCGCCTTCGCCGCCGACGACACGCCACGCGCGTCCGGAGAAGAAGACCCAGCCGGTCGTCCAGGACGCCGGGCACCGCACCGAGCAGAAACGGCGCTGGGGGCTGACGGCGCTGATCCTGGTGCTCGGCGGCGGCGCGGCGGTCGGCCACGTGCGCCGGCACCGGTGAGGGGTCAGTACTTGAACTGGTCGACGTTGTCGGCGGTGATGAGCAGGGGATCGCCCAGCAGGACGGTCTTCGTCGCGTCGTCGTACTTCACCGCCGGCAGCTCCAGGCTCACCTTGTTGACGGCCTGGAGCAGCTTGCCGTCGGCGATCTGCTTCGCCGTCCACGCGGTCAGGTAGCCCAGCGACTCGACGTTCCACAGCACCGACTGCGAGCACGAGCCCTTGAGCAGGTACGGCTTGATGGCTTGCGGCGTCCCGACACCGACGGTGAACACCTGGCCGATCTTCTGCTCGTCGTCCACCGCCTTCGCGACGCCGGGCGCGGACGTCGTGCACTCGCCGATCAGCCCGGTCAGACCGGGGTGGGCGGCCATGAGCTGCTTGGCGAGGACGGTCGCCTTGTCCGTGTCTTCGCCCGCGTACACGGTGTCGACCAGCTCGGCCTTCGGGTAGCGGCCGGCCGCGTACTCCTTCTGGACGGCGATCCACGAGTTGAGGTTCGCCGCGGCCCGCCCGCAGGAGACGATCGCGTACTGGCCGGTGCCGCCGGTCTTCGCCATCAGCGCGTCGACGAGCGCGGTGCCGATGCCCTGCGCGCTCGCCTGGTTGACGAACACCTCGCGCTGCGTGCCCGGCGCGTCGGTGTCCGAGGTGAGCACGTGGATGCCCTTCGCCCGGGCCTCGGCGATCACGCCCGCGAGCGCGGCCGGGTCGTTCGGGGCCACGACGATGACGTCGACCTTCTTCGCGATCAGGTCGCGCACGATGGCGACCTGATCGGCCGGGTCGACGGTCTCCGGGCCGGTCGAGTGCCACACGACGCCGAGCTGCTTCGCCGCTTCGCGGCCGCCGTTGTCCATCGCCTGGAAATACGGGATGTCGCGGACCTTGGGCACGAACTCGATCCGGGTCGGTGCCGGGGCGGGTGCGCTGTCCAGCTGGTCCGAGCAGCCCCCCAGCGCGAGCGCCGCGACCAGTGCCATCGCCGCGACCAGCCGGGAAGTCTTCGACGGCCCTCGCATCTCCACCCGTTCCTCAGGAAATTCGATCGGTTCGATGGGTCTGCGCGTGGTGGAGACCAAGGGCGAACGTAGGGCCCCGGGTAACTGTGGTCAACGGGATGTGCGCAAAGGGTTACGGAAGTGAGTTGTGTCTCGGGCGGTCGCGGAGGTGAATGCCCTGGCCGGACGCTTTCGGTTACGCTCCGTAGTAATCTGCCTGCCTCGGGTGGTGTGACCCGGGAGACGTGCGTCAGGTACCCCCTAGGGGTATAGTCCGAGTCATGAGCGAACAGCACGGGGCTTCGTGGGCGACGGCGATCCAGGCGACTCTGCACTGCCTGACCGGCTGTGCCATCGGTGAGGTGCTCGGCATGGTGCTGGGCACGGCGTTCGGCCTGCACAACGCGGCCACCGTGGTCCTCTCGATCGCGCTGGCCTTCGTCTTCGGCTACGGCCTGACCATGCGGGGCGTCCTGAAGTCGGGGATGAACCTCCCGGCGGCGTTCAAGGTCGCGCTGGCCGCGGACACCGTGTCGATCGCCGTGATGGAACTGATCGACAACACCGTGGTCGTGGCGATCCCGGGCGCGATGGACGCCGGGCTGGCCAGCCTGCTCTTCTGGCTGGCGCTGGTCCTCTCGCTGGCGATCGCGTTCGTCGTCACGGTGCCGGTCAACAAGTGGATGATCGGGCGCGGCCTCGGGCACGCCAAGGTGCACGCGCACCACCACTGAGCAGGGCGTCCGGGGAGGTGGCGGCCTCCCTGGACGCCGCTACCCGGCGGACAGGTCGACCGCGCGGTCGACCTTGCGCCGGTCGAGCACCCGCAGGATGCCTTCCAGCAGGTAGTAATCGGCGTAGGGCAGCGAGACCTCGACGCCGTCCTCGGCCGGGCGGTTGCGGGTGCAGCGGGCCACACTGGCCTCGGCGCGGGAGGACTTCGTCGTCAGGCACGTCCGCGACACCGCGGTGAGGATCCGCAGCGCGCTCTCCCGGTACTGCGGGCGGTGCGTGAGCTCGGCCAGGTCGAGCAGGCCGCACGCCATGATCACGCCGGCGGAAGCGTCCTTGACGTCGTTCGGGGCCTGCGGGGCCAGGTAGTCCCACACCGGAACGTGGTCGGCGGTCAGCCGGGACAGCGCGAAGTCCGCGAGCCGCCGGGCCGTGGTCAGGAACTCCGTGTCCCCGGTGCGCCGGTGGATGGTCGTGAACCCGTAGACGCCCCAGGCCTGCCCGCGCGACCAGCACGACGTGGGGCTGTAGCCCTGCACGGTGTTCGGCCCGATCGGCGCGCCGGTGACCGGGTCGAAGTCGAACACGTGCGGCGTCGACCCGTCGGGGCGCAGGAAGTTCCGCTGCGCCGTCTTCGCGTGCGCGACGGCGATCTCGAGGTACTTCGGGTCCTGCGTCTGCGCGCCGGCGAACGCGAGCAGGTCGAGGTTCATCATCGTGTCCATGATGACGCGGCCGGCGTTGTTCGGGTCGGACAGCGCACCCCAGGCGCGGATGAACCGCCCCGCCGGGTTGTAGCGCTTGATCAGCGACGACGCCGCCTGGATCGCGCCCGCCTTCCACTTTTCGTCGCCGGTGAGCCGCCAGGCGGTCACCCACGAAGGGTAGAAGAGGAATCCGAGGTCGTGCGTGCCCGTGTCGTTCTGGCGCGGCGCGAGTTTTTCGGCGGACGCCAGCGCGAGGGTCTTGAATTGTTCCTCGCCGCTGTGCAGCCAGGCCAGCCACAACTGGCCGGGCCAGAATCCGCCGACCCAGTCGCCGTTCTGCGAATAGGTCCATTTCTCGAACTTCGTGCCGACCGGGAACGCGGTGACCCCGGGGGCCACCGCGCGGAGCTTGCCCACCGCGTAGTCGGCCGCTTGGCGGAGCGTCCGGGTGACCGAGGCCAGGTCGAAGGGTTCTGGGGTGGCGGCCGAGGCGGCCGTCGGGGTGCTGGCGCCCGCCGCCACCGCGGCGCCGGCCGCGGTGGTCAGCAGGGTTCTCCGGGAAACGCTCACAGGTACCCGCCATTCCGTGATTTCGTGATTCCGTGGGAGGGAATTTTGGCACGCACGGCGGGGCGTTGTACACCCGGCGGAAGTCTGTTCACGGTTGTGAATTATGTGCCGCTGAGTGGAATGGCCGGGAAATGGGCGAAGGCCCGGCGGGGGACACCGGGCCTTCGCCGTTGTCGCGGGTGAGGGCAGTCAGCCGCGACGGTTTTCAGCAGTGCGGGGCGACCGGCTGGTCGGAACCCGTCTGCAGGTAGGTGTCGGACACGTAGTGGCCCGGGCCGATCCGGTCCCAGATGTTGCCGGTGCCGAACTTGCCGGTGACGGTGTCACCCTCGACGTAGCACTCGATGTTCACCTTGGCGTAGTTCGCCGCCAGGCCCTTGATGGCGGCCGAGGTGCTCGCGCTCGCCCGGACGTTCATCGGGTCGCCGGCCGTGCTGACCACGCCGGTCGGGCCGGAGCCGGTCCACAGGTAGGTGACGTTGACGTTGCCGTTGTCGGACATGCCGAGGCCGTCCCAGAAGACGCCGTCGGCGAGGTCGATGCCGGCCGGGTTCTGCACCTTGTAGCCGAGACCGCTCTTGCCGCCGTTGTAGCCGTTGTGGTACGCGGCGTACGCCTCGGGCTGGCCCTGCGGCAGGTCCTTGAACTTGGTCCGCACCGACGCCGGGTTCCAGTAGTCGTCCTGCTCGTTCCACGGGCCGACGTCCCACACCGGCGCGTACTCGCACTTGCTGCCGTCGGTGCGGCAGACGCGGACCGAGTAGTTGCCGGTGCCCTTCGGGGCCAGTGCCTTGCCGGACGGCAGCGCGACGAAGTGGTCGCGGCTGGTGATGACGTGGCCGTTCGCGGTGGTTCCGCCGGGCAGGCCCTCGCGGGTGCCGTACACCTTGTAGGTCAGTTCGGTGGCGGCGGTCAGAGCGTTGGCCTGCGGGGCGCTGTCGGCGCTGAGCTTCACACCGGTGACCGACGGGCGCACGCCGTCGGTGCTGCTGTGCAGGCTGATCCGCACCTGCACTTCGCTGACGGAGCTCTTCAGCGTGGTGCCCGCGGGAGTCCACTCGGTCCAGTCGTCGACGCCGGTCCGGCCGCGGACGTCGACGTCGACCGACGTGCCCTTGGGGGTGTCGGCGGTCAGTTCCGCGCTGACGCGGTTGGCGGCCGAGCCGAGCTTGTGCTCGGCGGTGGTCAGGCTGCCCTCGCTGCCGGCGAACACCCGGGCGGTCCGGTGCCAGGCGGCGTCGGCCAGGGTGAGCGTACCGCCCGCTCCGGTGACGTTGACGTCGTTGCTGTCCACAGTGGACAGGTCGGCGGTCCAGTTCGTGGTGGTGGCGGCCTGGGCGGGGGCTCCGGCCAGTGCCGTCACCGCCCCGGCGGCCAGGACCGCCGCGGTCACGCGGCCGGCCATCTTGTTCCGGATCATTCCCCGGTTCTCCTCTCGCACCTGTTTCGTAGGTGGGGGAAGAGTGACTGGGGCGTGTACATGATCCGTACAACGGGGTTGTGCGGTTCCGCTGCTGGTTGCGGGGCCTCCCTGCCGGGGGCTCCCCCGCCGGCCCGAACGCCGGATTTTTCAACGGCCGACAGGCTGTGTCAAGGCATCTTTCCCGCCTTGACACA
>NZ_JBSGJD010000362.1:0-7300 GCF_053605405.1 Amycolatopsis sp. NPDC003861 | reverse complement strand
CCACCCTCTCCCCATCACAACGTGTGGCCCGCGCTCGCCTAGGTCGTGTGTGGTAAGGCGGGTTAGAACCCGCCTTACCACTCACGACAAGCCGCGGCAGAGCACGGACTGGCACGTCAGCCTATGACCTCGTGCAGGCACAGCACGTTGCCTTCGGAGTCGTTGAACCACGCCGCCCGCTCGTTGCCCAGCTGGGCGATGTGGTCGACCGTCTTCAGGCCCTCCAGCTCGAAGTCCTGGAACCGGACGCCGCGGTCTTCGAGGGCCCTGACCTCGGCGGGCAGGTCGCCGACTTCGAAGCTCAGTGCCGTGTTCTCGCTCTGCGAGCCCTCCGGCATCGGCCGGAGCCCGATGGCGCCGCCGGCGGCGGCGAAGTAGAGGGTTCCGTCTTCGCCCTTCCCCGTCTGCTTCAGGCCGAGGGCGTCCGCGTAGAAGTGGCCGGCGCGTTCACTGTCGGTCACCGGAAGCATCGTCGTGATGGTCGATTCGGTCAGCATGGCTCTCATGGTGCGCCGTCAGCCGCACCGGGTGTGACCTCGACTTTTTCAACGGTCGGAATTGAACGCGCGCAGTGTCCGCATCGCTTCGGCCAGTGCCGGGGCGTCGTCGCCGAGCGGGGTCAGGACGATCCGGCGCAGGATGTCCGCCGCCGCCGTGCGGGCCCGGTTCGCCACGTCCAGGCCGTGGTCGGTCAGCGACGCGAACGTGACGCGGCGGTCGTCGGGACTGGGGATGCGGCAGATCAGGTCGGCCGCGACCAGGCGATCCGCCACCTTCGTGAAGCCGCCGCTGGACAGCGCCGCCTCGGTGGCCAGGCGGGTCATCGGCATCCGGTGCTCGGGCGAGCGCACCAGCCGCAGCAGGATGTCGAACGACGCGGGCGCGAGCCCGAAGCGCTCGGCGATCTCGCCCATCAGCCTGTCCTGGGTGGCCAGGTAACCCTCGATGACCAGGCCCCACCAGGTGACGATCTCGTCGTCGTCGGTGTCCACACCCCGCACTTTACCGCAAAACTTCGCCGGATTATTTCTTTCGGGGAAGATGTCAGCCCGTTTGTACGAACCGTATACCGGACCTACCTACGATCGGGCGATGACTAACGAGGCACTACAGCGTGCTACCAAACTGCTGGACGCCGTCATCCTCGCCGACGGGCACAACGACCTGCCGTGGGAACTGCGGCAGCACGGTGGCCCGAACCCGGTCGAGGCGGCCGCGTCCCTCGACCTGACCGTGCGGCAGCCCGCTCTGCACACCGACTTCCCGAAGCTCGCCGACGGCAAGCTCGGCATGCAGTTCTGGTCGGTGTACGTGCCCTGCGAGTTCGAGGGCCACAGTGCCGTGACCGCCGTCCTGGAGCAGGTCGAGGTCGTCCACCAGCTGGTCGAGCGCTACCCCGACCGGCTCCGGCTGGTCACCACCGCGGACGAGGCCGAGGCCGCGTTCGCCGACGGCCGGATCGCGTCGCTGCTCGGGGCCGAGGGCGGGCACAGCATCGCCGAGTCGATCGGCGTGCTGCGGAGCCTGCGCCGCCTCGGCGTCCGGTACATGACGCTCACGCACAACTTCAACACCACCTGGGCCGACTCGGGCACCGACGAGCCGGCCCACGGCGGGCTCACCGAGTTCGGCCGCGACGTCGTGCGCGAGATGAACAAGATCGGGATGATGGTCGACCTGTCGCACGTCGCGCCGTCGACCATGCGGGCGGCGATCGAGGTCAGCTCGGTGCCGGTGATCTTCAGCCACTCCTCCTGCATCGCGGTGAACGACCACCCCCGCAACATCCCCGACGACGTCCTGGCCATGCTGCCCGGCAACGGCGGCGTCGCGATGATCACCTTCGTGCCCGCGTTCGTCTCGCCGAAGGTCGCCGCGTGGAACGACCGGCTCGAGGCCGCGATGGCCGAGGCCGGGCTGGAGTACCGGAACCTGGCCTTGCGCGGGAAGTTCATCCGGGAATGGGACGGGCCGACGAAGCCGCCGGCGACCGTGGAGGACGTCGTAGCGCACGTCGAGCACGCCCGCGAGGTCGCCGGCATCGACCACATCGGCCTCGGCGGCGACTACGACGGCGTCGGCTCGCTGCCGGAGGGGCTGGAGGACACGTCCAAGTACCCGGTGTTGTTCGCCGCACTGCTCGAGCGCGGGTGGAGTGAGGACGACTGCGCGAAACTGGCCGGCCGGAACACGCTCCGCGTCCTGCGGGAGGTCGACGGTTTCGCCCGTTAGGGGGTTTGAGGCAGCGCTCCCCGCACGTCGGACGGACACTGGGCACATGACGCACGCGCGCGGGGGCGCGGCCGACCGCCCCACCGGTCCCACCCACCACGACCTGCCGGGCACCGACGTGCCGGAAGGCGCCCTGGAGCCCGCCGAGCTACGGGCCGGCGACGTCCGCCCGGGCGCGGAGGAGGTGACGCCGGTGCGGCCGGCGCCGTCCCGGCCCGCGCCCGCGAAGATCAAGCGCACCCGGATCAGCGGCACCTGGGTCGCGGTGATCGCCGGCCTGGTCGTGCTGGTCCTGCTGCTGATCTTCATCCTGCAGAACCTGGACTCGGTGACCGTGCACTTCTTCGGCGGCGAGGGCAGCCTGCCGCTGGCCATCGCCATGCTGTTCTCGGCCATCGGCGGGGCGGCGCTGGTCGCGCTGATCGGCGGCGCCCGGATCCTGCAGCTGCGGAAGCAGGCGCGCCGCCGCTAGACGATGATCGACGTCATCCCGAGCAGGGTGGCGCAAACGTTTTCGTCGCCGGACGTCCGGACGCGGCCGAGGTCTGCCGGGTTGCGGGTGCAGAGCCGCCAGAACGTGTCCAGGTCCGTCGTCACGGTGGCCAGCGGGGTGCGGGACGGCGGGGCGCCGCGGTCCACGACCCAGCCGTCGCGCTCGCGGCGTGCGTGCCACTTGCCCTGGCCGGTCACGGTGTAGCCGACCTGCTTGCCGGCCCGCGCGTCGACGTCCCGCAGGGTGTGCGGCAGCGCCCTCACGAACGTGTCCGCGATCGGCTCGGCGTACTCCGCCTCCAGCGGCGTGTGCTCCAGGGCCTCGCGGATCTGCACGTGGTGGACCCAGAACTCCGAGTAGTCACGGGCCGCGTCCAGCCAGCGCGGCGCGGGCTCGTCGCCGGCCCAGCTCACCGGGACGCCGAGGACGTCGAGGTCCAGCTGGGCCCAGTACTCGGTCGTCTGGCCCATGAACTCGTACAGCATGGTGAGCAGGACGTCCGTCGACAGCCGGCGGCACGCGACGACCCACTCCTCGTTGATCCGGTCGATGAACCGGGGGAACGCCTCACCCGGCCGGGGGGAATCCGCCGCGTGCCCGTCGCGGCCGCGGGACAGCCGGCCGACCTTGTCGCCCAGCAGGTGGGCGGCGACGTCCTTGACCGTCCAGCCCGCGCACATCGTCGGCCGCGTCCAGTCTTCGTCGGTGAGGGCGCCGAGCAGCGTCATCAGCGCTTGTTCTTCTTTGGAGAAGTACGGGAGGACGTCGATCGGCGGGCCCCAGCGCGTCGGACTCATGTGGCCATCCAAACACCGTGTTGTTCCGGGGCTTCGCCCCAGGCCGGGGGCTCCGCCACCCGGACCCCCGAGGGATGGGGTCATTCGGCCTACCCGCAGGTAGCATCAGCCCGTACGCAGAGGGGAGTCCGCCGGTGAACGCAGAGCGACCGAACGGCCGGGGTGCCGCCGACGACGTGGCCGACCTGGCTCGCCGCGCCGGTCAGCTGGCGGGCTGGGCCGCGCGCACCGGCTTCGCGCTCGGCCGCAAGCTGCCCGGGGTCGAGACCGCCGAACGCGGCGTCCGGCAGGTGGAGCGCCAGCTGCTGACCGAGCTGCGCCGCCGGCTCGATGAGGTCGACGACCCGTATCACGCGGCGCTCACCGCGGCGTCGGCGATGAACCGCGCGACGGTGCCCCGCGAAGCCGCCGTCACGCTGGTGCCGGTGCGCGACAACCACGCCGAGCCGCTGCGCGCGGCGATGGCCGAGCTGCTGAACCACTCCATCGGCTTCGGCCGCGAGCGCGCCCGCGAGTACTTCTACGCGATCATCCTGCGCCAGCTGACGCCGGACGAGGCGCGGATCCTGTCCGCGCTGTCCGACGGCTCGCCGTTCCCCGCCGTCGACGTCGTCGAGCGGACCGGCCTCGGCGGCAACGGCCGGGTCGTGCTGCGCAACGCCTCGACGGTCGGCAAGGCGGCCGGGGTGTCGCTGCCGGACCAGGTGCCCGGCTACGTCACCCGGCTGATCGGGCTCGGCCTGGTCGACCTGGACGAGGAGGTGCCGTCGCTGGAGACGCAGTACGAGATCCTGCTGACCGACGAGACGGTGCGCGAGGCCGAGAAGCACGTCCGGCGCGCGAAGTTCGTCCGCCGGACGATCCACGTCTCGCGCCTCGGCGCGCAGTTCTGGCAGGCCTGCGACCCGAGCTGGGGTTAGCGGGATGGGGGCCTTCTTCGCCGGCATCGCCGCCGACTTCGTCCAGCACTGGCCCCTCTACGTCTCGATCCCGATCGTCGCGGCGCTGATCGGCTACGGCACCAAGCTGGTCGCGATCCGGATGATGTTCCAGCCGGTGGAGTTCATCGGCGTCAAGCCGTTCCTGGGCTGGCAGGGCATCGTCCCGAAGCGCGCGGCGCGGATGGCGAGCATCGCCTGCGACACGATGACCGAGCAGCTGATCAAGCCGGCCGAGGTGGTCGCGCGGCTGGACGCGTCCCGCATCGCGCAGGAAATCGAGAAACCGCTGCTCGCGGGGGTCGAGGACATCGTCCGCGAGGTGGTCGGCCACTACCAGCCGGGGCTGTGGGAGTCCCTGCCGGTCCGCGTGCAGCGGCTGGTGATCGAGCGCGTCCAGCACGAGTCGCCGCGGATGGTCGCGGCCGTGCTCGACCTGATCAAGTCCGATGTGGACAGTGTGTTCGACCTCAAGGGCATGGTGGTCACCAGCCTGGTCAAGGACAAGCGCCTGCTGAACCGGATCTTCCAGGAAGCGGGCGCGCAGGAGTTCAAGTTCATCGCGCGGTCGGGCCTGGTGTTCGGCGGCGCGATCGGCGTCGTCCAGATGGTGGCCTGGGTGCTGTTCAAGTTCCCGCCGATCATGCCGGTGTTCGGCCTGTTCACCGGCTGGTTCACGGACTGGCTGGCGCTGCGCATGATCTTCTACCCGATCGAGCCCCGCAAGTACTTCGGCGTGCAGTGGCAAGGCCTGTTCCTCAAGCGGCGCGCGGAAGTCGCGGAGGCGTACGGGTCGTTGATCGCGAAGGAGATCATCACCCCGCACAACGTCATCGAGGCGATCCTGCACGGCCCGCTGTCGGACCGCGTGCTGGCGTTGATCCAGCGCCAGCTCGACCGCGAGCTCGGCAGCGTCGCGAAGCCGCTGCTGGTGTTCGCGGTGGGCAGCCGCAAGTACCAGGACATGAAGCTGGCGATCTCCTCCCAGATCATGTCCCGCCTGCCGGAGACGATGCGCTACATCGAGGACTACGCGACGGACGCGATGGACATCCGGAACGTGCTGGTGTCGAAGATGAAGCAGCTGTCGCCGAAGGAGTTCGAGCGGCTGCTGCGGCCGGCGTTCGAGCAGGACGAATGGATCCTGATCGCGACGGGCGCGGTGCTGGGCTTCGCGGTCGGTGAGGCCCAGGTGCTGATCCTGGAGCACCTGGCGGCCTGAGCGGCCAGGCGGGTGAACAACTCCACCCGAACGGCCGTACCCCCGGACGTATCCCCGGCGGCACCCTTCGCCTCTACTCTGCGTCGGGAAGACGGGAGAACTCCCATGGACGGGACCGCGGAACCGTGGCAACAGGAAATCCGGCTCGCGCTGACCATGGTCGGTGGGGCCAGCCTGGCCATCTGGATGGGCGGGGTCGCCACCGAGACGTCGCAGCTGCTGCGGGAGTCGCGCAGCGCGGATGGCGGTGGGCTCTACCGGAAACTGCTCGACCTGCTCCGTGCGAGCGTGTCGATCGACGTCCTCACCGGGACCAGTGCCGGTGGGATCAACGCCGCCTGTCTCGGGCTGGCCGAGGCCTTCGGGTCGACGCCGCAGGTGCTGCGGGACACCTGGATCACCACCGGTTCGCTGGAAAACCTGATCCGGGACGCCAAGGAAGCGCAGCCGCGGTCGGTGCTCGACGGGGACCGCGTGCTGCTCGGGGACGTCGAACGGGCGCTGCGGCGGATCACCTCCGAAGGCGCGCCGCCCGTCGACGAACCCGACATCACCGTGCTGCTCACCGGCACCATGATCGACGGCGAGACCACCCGGTTCGACGACGCGCTCGGGAACCTGGTGCGGGACACCGAACACCGGATGCTCTTCCGGTTCTGTGGTCCACTGTGGACGATTGGGGTGGAGGGGCCGCTCGCGCTGGCGGCCCGCTCCACCGCGTCCTTTCCCGGCGCGTTCGAGCTGTCGCGGATGCCGATCGGCACCGGCGGCACCGACCGGCTGCACCCCGACATGACGCCCTACACCGAATTGACCCGCTCGCACTGGCTGACCGACGGCGGGGTGCTGCTCAACAAGCCCCTGCGGCCCGCGCTGCGCGAGATCTTCGAGCGCCCGTCGCACGCCGACGTGCGGCGGCTGCTGCTCTACGTCGTGCCGACCGGTGAAGGCGTGACCGACGCCGTCGAGTGCGATCCGGCGAACCCGCCGCTGCTGTCCAACGCCATGGCCAAGGTCGTCAACACCGTGATGAGCCAGTCGATCAGCGCCGAGCTGGACGACCTCACCCGGCACAACGACGCCGTGCTCCGCGCGCGGGACACCCGCGTTTCCCTGGCCGCGCTCGGCCTGCGCGGCGGGCCCGAGTGCCTGGTCGACGCGCGGATCGCGGCCGCCTACCTCGAGCGCCGGACCGCCGAGGACGCCGCCGAGCTGGTGCGGGTCGCCGCCCGGCGGTACGCGCTGTCCGAGGCCGGCACCCCGGACCGCGACTGGGCGTCCGGGATGTCGCGGCAGCTGCGCGCGATCGCCGTGACCGGGCTGAGCAGCGGCGTCCCCACCGGGCCACCGGCCGCCGGACTGCAGGTGCCGGAGCTGGTCGGCTACCGGACGACCGCGCTCGACGACGCCGTCGCGACCGGCCTCCAGCTGGTCAACGCCGGGTTCCGGCTCCGGCCGGACGCCGCCCGCGCGGCCACGCTCAACGACGCGCGCGCCCAGCTGCACGCGGCGCGCCGGACCGCCGGCCGTGGCGTGCGGCTGGCGCAGTGGGTGGCCGCGCACGCCGCGCCCGGCGCGAGCAGCACCCTCGAGGTGTGGATCCGCGAGCTCGCCGAGG
>NZ_JBSGJD010000361.1:0-7314 GCF_053605405.1 Amycolatopsis sp. NPDC003861 | reverse complement strand
ACGTGGTCCGGGGCTTCCGGCGTTTCCCGCCCCGCTTGGCCGGGCGCCCGGACCCGGATGGGAGACTGCGGGACGTGACTACGCCGCCGACGCTCCCGCCCGACGAGGTTTTCGACTGGCTCGACGCCGAGGCGGAGAAGCGGGCGAACGCGGGACTCGTGCGGCAGCTGCGGCCGCGTCCCGCGCAGGCCGACGAGCTGGACCTGGCCGGCAACGACTACCTCGGGCTGGCGCGCGACAAGCGGGTCGCCGGGGCCGCCGCGGCCGCCGCGCTGCGCTGGGGCGCCGGGTCGACCGGGTCCCGGCTGGTCACCGGATCGACCGAGCTGCACACCGAGCTGGAGCTGGAGCTCGCCCGGTTCTGCGGTGCGCAGGCGGCGCTCGTGTTTTCCTCCGGCTTCGCCGCGAACCTCGGTGCGGTGACGGCGCTGTCCGGGGCCGAGTCGGCGATCGTCACCGACAAGTACATCCACGCGTCGCTGATCGAGGGCTGCCGGCTCTCGCGGGCCGACGTCGCCGCGGTCGCGCACTCGACGCCGTCGGCGATCAAGCACGCGCTGGCGACCCGGCGCAAGCCGCGGGCGCTGGTGGTGACGGACTCGGTGTTCTCGGTCGACGGCGACCTCGCCCCGCTCGACGAGCTGGCCGGGATCTGCCGTTCGCACAGCGCCGCGCTGTTGGTCGACGACGCGCACGGCTTCGGCGTCCTGGGCGAAGGCGGCCGTGGGGCGGTGCACGCCGCTGGGCTTTCGGGTGCGCCCGATGTCGTCACGACGTTGACGCTCTCGAAGTCCCTCGGCGCGCAGGGCGGGGCCGTGGTGGGGCCGCGCCGGGTGATCAAGCACCTGGTGGACACGGCACGCAGCTTCATCTTCGACACCGCGCTGGCGCCTGCGAGCGCCGCGGCCGCGCTGGCGGCGTTGCACGCGCTGAAGGAAGAGCCGGGGCTGGCCGGGAAGGTGCTGGAGAACGCGGGCAACCTGGCGATGTCGCTGAAGGCGAACGGGTTGAAGGCGAGCGTGCCGGATGCGGCCGTGATCTCGGTTCAGGCGCCGTCCGCGGAGACGGCGGTGGCGTGGGCCGGCGCGTGTGCCGAGCAGGGCATCCGCGTCGGGTGCTTCCGGCCGCCGTCGGTGCCGGACGGGATTTCGCGGCTGCGGCTGACCGCGCGGGCCGACCTCACGGAGTCCGATGTGGACCGTGCGGTGAAGGTGATCACCGCGACGGCCCCGCGGGGCGCGCTCGCCTGAGCGGGTGTCACGGGCGGCGGCGCATCCTGATGTGGGGGATCCCGTCGTCGTCGGTGTATTCGTCGCCTTCCGCGACAAAGCCGTAGCGCGCGTAGAAGCCCTGGACGTAGGTCTGGGCGTCGAGGACGTACTCGCCCGGGACGGTCAGGGCCGCGTCCATCAGGCGGGCCGCCAGGCCGGCGCCCCGGGCGTGCGCCGCCGTCACCACGCGGCCGATGCGGCGGACGCCACCCGGGTCGAGCAGGACCCGCAGGTACGCCAGGACCGCGCCGGCGTCCTCGAACCACAGGTGGCGGGTGTCCGGGAGCAGGTCGCGGCCGTCGAGCTCCGGGTACGCGGCCTTCTGCTCCACGACGAACACGTCGACGCGCAGGCGGAGGATGTCGTGCAGCTCGGCGGCGGTCAGCTCGGGACCGGTCGTGTCGTGCAGGGTCGGCATACCCCTGCTTAGCACGCTCAGCCGAGGAGGCGGGGCCTGGCCTGGGCTTCGATGTCGTTGGCGTACGCCGAGACGCGCGTGTAGACACCCGGCCTGTTCGCCTTCGCGCAGCCGTCGCCGAAGGAGACGATGCCGATCAGCGTGTCGCCGACCACGAGCGGGCCGCCGGAGTCGCCCTGGCAGGCGTCGACGCCGCCTTCGGCGTAGCCCGCGCACACCATCGTCCGCTGGTCGTAGACGTCGTAGTCGGTGCGGCACTCGCTGTCCGAGACCACCGGCACGTCGGCGCTGCGCAGGTAGTCGGAGCGGGCACCGCCGTCGGCGATGCGGCCCCAGCCGAGCACGGTCGCCTGGGTGCCCTTGGCGTACAGCCCCGCGTCACCGGTGTCCGGCAGCTTCGCGGGCCGGTAGTCGAATTGGCCGCGGACGGTCAGCACCGCGACGTCGCCGCCCTTCGTCGGGTCGCTGTAGCCCTGGGCGACCCAGACCTTCGAGACGCCGAGGACCTGGCCGTCGCCCGTGCGCTTGTCCTCGCGGCCGGCCACCACGCGGATGTCCTGCTTCGCCACCGCTTTCGCGCAGTGCGCCGCCGTCGCGACCGACGTCGAGCTCACGATCACCGCGCCGCAGAACTGGTTGCCGCCCGCGTCGGTCAGGTACACCGCGTACGGGTGCTCCGACAGCGACGCCTTTTCGCCGCCGACGATCCGCGGCTGGTTGGCCGAAGCCGGGCCGGCCACCGCCGTGCCCACCACGACCGGGACGGCGACCGCGGCGACCGCGAGGAGCGCGCCGCTCGCGAACAGCAGGGATCGGCGGAACTTCACGGACATGGGTCTTCCCCTTTTCGGCGCAGCACGGAGCTAAGCACTCGGCATCCGGACGACTCCGGTGCGTGAACGACGTGCGCTCAATACCCTAAGCCGAGGGGGCCCAAAACGGTGTCACTGGAACGGGTGGTCTCCGCGCCCGGCCGCCTCTGCCAAGCTGACCGGATGTGGCGGACGGCGGCGGCGTGGGCAGCACTGGCCCTCACCCTGTGCGCGTGCTCGGCGGAAGCGCCGCCACCATCCCCGCCTGCACCTGCGGCGACACCAGTGGCGACGGCGACGGCGAGCACCACGGCCGAGCCGGCGCCGACGTCGAGCGCGCCCGCCGTCACCTGGCAGGTGGGTGCCCGGCCGCTCCCCCGCCGTCCCGACGGCTTCGGCGAGGTCGAGCCGACGCCACCCGAACTGGTGAATCGGGCACTTCCGACAAAAGACCTCCTGCCGCCGCCCGCCGGGACCGCCTACGCGTCGACGATCAGCGCCGTGCCCGCCGACGTCCTCGCGCGCAGCACGTGGCAGCCCGCCTGCCCCGTCAAGGCCGGCGACCTCCGCTACCTGACGATGTCCTTCTGGGGCTTCGACGGCCGCGCCCACACCGGCGAAATGCTGGTCAACGCCCGCGGCGCGGCGGGCATCACGAAAGTCTTCGGACAACTCTTCGCCGCCCGCTTCCCGCTCGAAGAGATGCGCGTGACCGGCCCGGCCGAGCTCACCGCGCCGCCGACCGGGGACGGCAACTCGACCAGCGCGTTCGTCTGCCGACCGGTGCGCGGGCAGACGACCTGGTCGGCGCACGCCTCCGGGCTCGCGGTCGACGTCAACCCGTTCTGCAACCCCTACACCCAGGGTGACCTCGTGCTGCCCGAGCTGGCCTCGGCGTACGTCGACCGCTCGCGCAAGCGGCCCGGCATGGTGCTGGCCGGCGACGCGACCGTGCGCGCGTTCGCGGCCATCGGGTGGAGCTGGGGCGGTGCCTGGACCAGCCCGAAGGACCGGATGCACTTCACCGCGACCGGCCACTGACCACGTAATACGACGTTAAGCACAACGGGGAACACCAGCCTCCACGGCAGGGTTGGCTAGGGTGAAACGACCGGAACCGGACCCGCGGAGGATGCAGTGCCCCACTACGACCTGGTGATCGTCGGGACGGGATCGGGGAACTCGATCCTCGGCCCGGACTTCGCCGGCAAGAAGACGGCGATCGTCGAAAAGGGCACCTTCGGCGGCACCTGCCTCAACGTGGGCTGCATCCCGACGAAGATGTTCGTGTACGCCGCCGACGTCGCGTACACGCCTTCGCACAGCGCCAAGTACGGCGTCGACGAAGAGCTGAAGGGCGTGCGCTGGCGCGACATCCGCAACCGGATCTTCGGCCGCATCGATCCGATCGCCGAGGGCGGCGCGGAGTACCGGCGCCACCACGAGGACAACGCGAACGTCGACGTCTACGAGGGCACGGGCCGCTTCACCGGCCACAAGGAGCTGCGCGTCAGCTTCGGCGACGGGCGCCCCGACGAGGTGCTGACCGCCGACGAGTTCGTGCTCGCCGCGGGCGGCCGTCCGGTCATCCCGGACATCCCGGGCCTGGACGGCGTCGGCTACCACACCTCCGACACCGTGATGCGGCTCGACGAGCTGCCCGAGCGGATCGTCATCCTCGGCGGCGGGTACATCGCGGCCGAGTTCGCGCACGTCTTCGCTTCCTTCGGCGTGCAGGTCACGCTGGTCAACCGGTCCGGGCGGCTGCTGCGCTCGGAGGACGAGGACGTCAGCGCACGCTTCACCGAGCTGGCGGCCGAGCGGTTCGACGTCCGCCTCGAGCGCAAGACCGTGCGGGCGCGCCAGACCGAGAGCGGCATCGCGCTGGACCTCGAAGGGCCGCAGGGCGCCGAGACCGTCGAGGGTGACGTCCTGCTGATCGCCACCGGCCGCAAGCCGAACTCCGACCTGCTCGACGTCGCCGCCACCGGGGTGACCACATTGGACAGTGGGCACGTCGTGGTGGACGACTACCAGCAGACCGCGGTCGAGGGGATCTACGCCCTCGGCGACCTGTCGTCACCGCACGAGCTCAAGCACGTCGCGAACCACGAAGCCCGCGTGGTGCAGCACAACCTCCTGCACCCGGACGAGCGGATCACCGCCGACCACCGGTTCGTGCCGCACGCGGTCTTCACCCACCCGCAGGTGGCCTCGGTCGGGCTGACCGAGCAGAAGGCCCGCGAGCTGGGCGTGTCCTACGTGGTCTCGAAGCAGGACTACGCCGGGATCGCGTACGGCTGGGCGATGGAGGACACCACGGGCTTCGCGAAGCTCCTGGCCGACCCGGCGACCGGGCAGCTGCTCGGCGCGCACATCATCGGCCCGCAGGCGTCGTCGGTGATCCAGCCGCTCATCCAAGCGATGAGCTTCGGCCTCGACGCGCGGAGCATGGCCCGCGGGCAGTACTGGATCCACCCGGCGATGCCGGAGCTGATCGAAAACGCGCTGCTGAACCTGCCCCTGGACTGAGGCGTCCGCGGGCCGGGACGCACCCGGCCCGCGGCGGCTCACAGGGTGATCGACCAGGTGTCGAGGGTGCCGGTGTCGCCGGGCCCGTAGTCCGTGACGCGCAGCTGCCAGCGGCCGCCGGCCGGGGCGGACGCCGGAACTGTGAACGTCCGGGTGCCGTTCCACGCCGTGCACGTGCCGCCACCGCTGTACTTGAGCGGGTACGCCTTGCTGCCGGGGTCGAGCAGGGTGATGCCGAGGTCCTCGGCGCACGTGTGCCGCAGCGTCACCCCGACGGAAAGCGGCGTCGCCGCTTGGCCGGTCAGCGTGGACGTGATCGGGCTGAACACCTGCTGGTGGTCGCGGATCGGGTAGTCGGTGTCGTTGGTCAGGGTCCGGCCGCCCGGCGCCGGGCCGCTGCCGGTCACCAGGGTGAGCCGCCACTTGGCGAGCGCCTCGGCCACCGGCTGGAAGAGGGACAGATCCCCGTCCGAAGGGTTCTGGACGCACTGCGCCGGGCCGCCGTCGTGCAGGCCGGTGGCCTTGTCGCCGAGCAGCCAGCCGCCGCCGGAGTCGCCGCCGAGGGAACACGCCGTCGTCCAGGTCAGGTCGTCGATGACCAGGCCGCCGCCGTAGTCGGCGGACTTGTGCGTGTACTTCACCTCGCCGCACTGCCAGTGCGAGGTGTTGCCGGAGTGGCAGACGCGGTCGCCGACCATCGCCTCGGCCGCGCCGGACAGCGTGATCGCCGGCCGGCCCCAGGTGTTCACCGACGCCGAGAGGTTCCACCCGGCCTCCGTCACCGCGACAACGCCCATGTCGCCTTCGCGGGCGTTGACGCTGTGCGTGCCGCCGACGTTCGACGTGCCGATCCGGTTCTGCTGCCCCGAAGCGCCGTAGGCGGCTTGGTCGCGGTCGTTCGTGC
Organism: Amycolatopsis sp. NPDC003861; assembly: GCF_053605405.1. Classification (NCBI taxonomy): domain Bacteria; kingdom Bacillati; phylum Actinomycetota; class Actinomycetes; order Pseudonocardiales; family Pseudonocardiaceae; genus Amycolatopsis; species Amycolatopsis sp. NPDC003861. The sequence continues at coordinate 1,377 of NZ_JBSGJD010000361.1, read as the reverse complement.
AGTGCCCCGCGGTCAGGAAGTGCTTCGCACCGGCGGAATCCGTCACCGGGAAGCCGACCGAGCAGTTGCTCTCGCTGCCCGGCCACCACGGGTTGCCGGTCTGGATCGTGCCCGACTGTTGCCGCGGCGACGTCGTGGTCTCGGTGATCCGGACCCCCAGCTCCCGCACGCGCGAAAGGAAGCTGTCGGTCGCGGCGGTCTTCTTCGTCCGGTCGACGTCCACCCCGACGTCGTTGGCACGGACGTCGACGCCCCAGCCGTAGACGCCGGGGACGCCCATGCCGACGAGGTCGCGGACGGCCGAGGCGGTGCGGTCGAGCTCGGCCCGGCTTCGGGCCACGACCCGGGCCGCCGCTCCCGCGGCACGGGCCTCCTCAGCCGCTTCCGGGGTGGTGACGGCGATGGTCAGCTGCCCGGCGGCGGCATCGAACCACTGTCCCGCGGCCTGCGCACGGACGGCCGCGGGCAGGGTCCCGGCCAGCCGGTGCGCGCGATCCTGGGCGGCGAGCTGGGTCCGCGCCTGTCCTGCGGACAGCCCGAACGCCGCGGCGACACCCGCCACTTCGGCGTCCGGATGGCCCGGCGCCGCTTCGGCGGGCATCACACCCGGTCCCAGCGTGGCCAGCGCGGCCACACTGACGGCGGAAACGAATCTGCGCATCGGTTTCTCCTCGGATCGGCGAGTGGAGTGCGCAGACGGTAAGCCGCCGGGAGGCCCGCGGTGCAGATCCGCAAGTCCTTAACAGTTAACCGGCCAGTCCCACGCGAAGCCGTACCGGCCGGGCCCGAAGTTGAGCGCGACCCCGTGCACGGCACCGGATTCCGGCACGACGTCGGCGTTTTCGCCGGGCTCGGCGAACCGGCGGCACACCGGCGGCACCGCCTCCGGGGAGAACCGGATTTCGAGCACGTACTCGCGGACCGGGAGCCGGAACTTCCGTTCGTAGTTCAGCGCGACCGGGTGCGGCGCGCGATTCACCAGCGTGTGTTCGGTGATCACCGTTTCGCCGCGCAGCAGCGGCCTGCCGAAGAGCAGTTCGACGACGAGAAGGCCGTCCTCGGGCTGCAGCACGCTGCGGCCCGCTCGGCAGCCGCGCAGCGCACGCAGCTCCGGCAGCGGCCGGTCGTGCTCGTCGAGGTGCAGGATCACCACCCACCGGTCCGGGCCGTCGGCCTCGGCCCGCAGCACCTGCCGCGACCGGATCTCCAGCTCCTCGCGATCCGGGCCGACGAGGACGACGTCGTGCTGGCTGAGCCGGGTCAGCCGCTCGTCCCACCGGGTGTCCACATCGGACACCGCGGCCTCGATGCGCGGCCCGTCCGGCCAGAACCGGCCGATCCCGGCGGGCGCGGACCGGCCCGCCGCGGGCCGGCCGG
>NZ_JBSGJD010000360.1:0-7409 GCF_053605405.1 Amycolatopsis sp. NPDC003861 | reverse complement strand
AGGGTTCTAACCCTCCTTTCCACTCACGAGCCGGTTGTCTCAGAGAGTGATCGGGCTGGCCCACTCTCTGGTCAGTCCGGCACACTGAGTGACACGAAACGGCATTTTCGCCGTCCCAACTCGAGCCGTTCCACCGAAAGTAGCCCGCAGTAGGCCCGTTGATCACTTTCGGTGCTCGGTTCGTCGCGCGTGCGACTCGTGAGTAAACGTTTGTGTTACGTAGCGTGCCTTTCCTATGGCGCATTCCTGTCCGGCGGGTACGGTCTGGCGGTCGACCCGGCAGTAGGGCCGGGCCGTGCCCTTGACCATCCGCTGGATCAGCGGGGAGGGAGACACACGTTGCGTCGCATGCGTGGAACCGCGCTGGCCGCCGCGGCCATGGCCGGGGTGCTCACCCTGGCCGGGTGCGCCAAGGATTCCGGCGGTGGTAACAGCTCGAACAACACCGCGGCCTCGACGGGCGGTTCCGACTGCGTCACCGCGCAGAAGCCGCCGGCCGCACCCGCTGCCGCGAGCAGCTCGACCGCGGCCGGCGAGAAGGTCGACGGCAGCAAGCTGAAGATCGGCCTGGCCTTCGACGTCGGCGGCCGGGGTGACGCGTCGTTCAACGACGCCGCCGCCGCGGGCACCGACAAGGCGAAGTCCGACCTCGGCGTGACGACGGTCAGCGAGAGCACCGCCTCCGCCAGCGAGGCCGAGTCGGCCAAGCAGCAGCGCCTCGACCAGATGGCCTCCTCGGGCCTGAACCCGATCGTCGCGGTCGGCTTCGCCTACGCGCCGTCGGTCAAGGTCATCGCCGCGAAGTACCCGAACACGAAGTTCGCGATCGTCGACGACGACTCGATCCAGCTGCCGAACGTGACGCCGCTGGTCTTCGCCGAGGAGCAGGGCTCGTTCCTGGCCGGCGTCGCCGCCGCGTACAAGAGCAAGAACTGCCACATCGGCTTCGTCGGCGGTGTCAACACCCCGCTGATCCAGAAGTTCGAGGCCGGCTTCCTGCAGGGCGCGAAGACGGTTTCGTCCAAGATCAAGATCGAGGACGAGTACCTGACCCCGGCCGGTGACTTCTCCGGGTTCCAGGACCCGCCGAAGGGCAACGCGAAGGCCGCGGCCGAGATCGCCAAGGGCGCGGACGTCATCTACCACGCCGCGGGCGCCTCGGGTAAGGGTGTCTTCGACGCCGCGAAGGCGGGCAACGCGCTGGCCATCGGTGTCGACTCCGACCAGTACAACCAGAAGACCGTCGAGGCCGACAAGGACGTCATCATCACGTCCATGCTCAAGCGCGTCGACGTCGCGGTGTTCGACTACGTGCAGGCCGTCGCCAAGGGTGACCTGAGCGGCCTGCCGAAGCGGTTCGACCTCAAGGTCGACGGCGTCGGCTACGCCACCTCCGGCGGCAAGGTCGACGACATCAAGGACGTCCTGGACGGCTACAAGGCCCAGATCATCTCGGGCGCCATCACCGTTTCGGACAAGCCGCAGAAGTAGCTCACAACGTGTCCGGGGCTCGGAGGATTTCTCCTCCGGGCCCCTCACGCGTTTCCACGAGATAGGGAATTCTCCCGCCCATGAGCACAGCCGAGGCCCCGGCCGAGGCCGTCCCCGACCGGGGCGCCCCCGCCGTCCAGCTGACCGGGATCACCAAGCGCTTTCCCGGCGTGGTGGCCAACTCCGACGTCAACCTCACCGTCGCCGCCGGCGAGGTGCACGCCATCTGTGGCGAAAACGGCGCCGGCAAGTCCACCCTGATGAAGATCCTGTACGGCATGCAGCCGCCGGACGAGGGCACCATCGCGATCAACGGCGAAGAGGTGAAACTGCGCAACCCGCAGGACGCCATCCGCGCCGGCATCGGCATGGTGCACCAGCACTTCATGCTCGCCGACAACCTGACCGTGGGCGAGAACGTCTTCCTCGGCGCCGAGGGCCTGCACGGCATCGGCCGCGCCGCCCGCGCGCGGCTGGCCGAGCTCGCCGAGCGCACCGGCCTGCACGCCAAGCCGGAGACGCTGCTGGAAGAGCTCGGCGTCGCCGACCGCCAGCGCGTCGAGATCGTCAAGGTGCTCTACCGCGGGGCGAAGATCATCATCCTCGACGAGCCGACCGCGGTGCTGGTCCCGCAGGAGGTCGACGCGCTCTTCGACACCGTGCGGGAGATGAAGGCGGGCGGTTACACGTTCCTCTTCATCTCGCACAAGCTCGACGAGGTCCGCGCGATCGCCGACACCGTCACGGTGATCCGGCGCGGCACCACCGTCGGCACCGCCGACCCGAAGGCCATCACCTCCCGCCAGCTCGCGGAGATGATGGTCGGCTCCGAGCTGCCCAGCCCGGAGACCCGCGAGTCCACGGTCACCGACCGGGACGTCCTGCGGCTGACCGGGCTGACGCTCGGCGCCGAGGGCTCGGACCGCAACGCGCTCGACGACGTCTCCTTCACCGTGCACGCGGGCGAGGTGCTCGGCGTCGCCGGCGTCGAGGGCAACGGCCAGACCGAGCTCGTCGAGACGATCATGGGCATGCGCAAGCCGACCGGCGGCACGATCGAGCTGGTCGACGCCGACGGCAAGTCCCGCGACCTCACGAAGGCGGGCACGCTGGCGCGGCGCGAGGCCGGCATCGGCTACATCGCCGAGGACCGCACCCGGCACAGCCTGCTGCTCACGCAACCGTTGTGGGTCAACCGGATCCTCGGCTACCAGACCCGCGAGCCGGTCTCGAAGGGCCAGCTGCTCGACATCGCCGGCGCCCGCGCCGACACCGAGCGGATCGTCCGCGACTACGACGTCCGCACGCCGGGCATCGACGTCCCGGCCGCCGCGCTCTCGGGCGGCAACCAGCAGAAGCTGATCGTCGGGCGCGAGCTGTCGGGCAACCCGGTGCTGCTCATCGCGTCGCACCCCACCCGCGGGGTCGACGTCGGCGCGCAGGCGCTGATCTGGGAGAACATCCGCCAGGCCCGGGCGGCCGGCCTCGCCGTGCTGCTCATCTCCGCCGACCTCGACGAGCTGATCGGCCTGTCCGACACGATCCGGGTCATGCTGCGCGGGCGCCTCGTCACCGAGGCCGACCCCGCCACGGTGACCCCGCAGGAACTGGGCTCCGCGATGACCGGCGCGGGGGAGGGTGACGAACAATGACGTCCTGGCGCACGAAACTGCTGCCGCCGCTGCTGGCGATCGTGTTCGCCGTGCTGCTGTCGGCGATCGCGCTGATCATCTCCGGCGCCGACCCGCTGCAGGCGTACGGCACGATGATCGGCCAGATGTTCAAGGGCTCGACCTCGGTCGACACCGTGAACCTGGCGACGGTCTACTACCTGTCCGGGCTCGCGGTGGCCATCGGCTTCCAGATGAACCTCTTCAACATCGGGGTCGAGGGCCAGTACCGGTTCGCCGCCGTCGTCGCGGCCATCGCCGGCGGCGCGATGAAGCTGCCGCCGGTCATCCACGTCCTCGCGATTCTGCTGGTCGCGGTGGTCGCGGGCATGACCTACGCGGCGATCCCGGCGGTTCTCAAGGTGACCCGCGGGGTCAGCGAGGTCATCTCGACGATCATGCTCAACGCGATCGTCGCCGGCATCATCGCCTTCCTGATCAACGCCGACCAGTTCGGCGTGCAGACCGGCAACAACATCGGCACCCGCGTGATCGAGCCGTCCGGCCGGATCCCGGGCATCCCGCTCGGCTCGGGCACGCTGTTCGGGTTCGTCTTCATCGCCGCGATCGTCGGCGGGGCCTACTGGTTCATGCTCAACCGCACGCGGTTCGGCTTCGAGCTCAAGGCGTCCGGCGAGTCCACCACCGCGGCCGCCGCGGGTGGCGTCAACGCCAAGAAGATGACGCTGATCGCGATGCTGCTCTCCGGTGGGGTGGCCGGCCTGGTCGCCATGCCGGAGCTGCTCGGCCGCGACTACAGCTACGGCATCACCGCGACCCAGATGTACGGCTTCACCGGCATCGCGGTCGCGCTGCTCGGCCGTAACCACCCCGGCGGCATCGCGCTCGGCGCGCTGCTGTGGGCGTTCCTCGACACCTCCGCGGTGTCGCTGGAGCAGATCAACGTGTCCAAGGAGATCGCGACGATCATGCAGGGCATCATCGTGCTGTCGGTCGTCGTGGCGTACGAGATCGTGCGACGCGCCGACCTCGCGGCCGAACAACGGAGGGTGGGCCGCGCGCTCGCCGGCCGCAAGGGTTCCTCGGTCGCCGAAGGGGGTGCGGTGTGATCACCGACGTCGCTCCTGAGTCCGGCTCGACCATGCCGGTGCAGCGCAGCAAGAAGGGCCGGATCCCCGGCTGGCTGCGCGGCGTGATCTGGGCCGTGGTCGCCATCGCCGTCATCTCGACGGCGTCCTACTCCACCGGTGTCGCCGCGCTGACGTCGTCGAACACCGCGCAGACGGCGTTGCGCCTGGCGCTGCCGATCCTGCTGTGCGCGCTGGGCGGCCTCTGGGCCGAACGCGCGGGCGTGGTCAACATCGGCCTCGAGGGCATGATGATCCTCGGGACCTGGGGCGCCGCCTGGGGTTCGTACAACGGCGGCGTGTGGGCCGGCCTGATCTCCGCGATCGTGTTCGGCGCGCTGGGCGGCCTGCTGCACGCGGTGGCGACGGTGACGTTCAACGTCAACCACATCGTTTCCGGTGTCGCGATCAACCTGCTCGGCCTGGGCATCACCAAGTACCTGGCGAACCTGATCTTCGCGCCGATCTCCGGCAACCCGCGGCAGTCGCCGGTGGTGCCGAAGTTCGACACCTACTCGGCGACGTTCCTCTCGGATTGGCTGGGCGACCTGGAGAAGCAGCAGCGCGTCGGCATCTCCGACGTCGCCGGCATCCTGCGCGGCCTGGTCACCGAGGTGGCGCCGCTGACGATGCTCGCGATCATCCTGGTGCCGGTGAGCTTCTGGGTGCTCTGGCGGACGCGTTTCGGCCTGCGGCTGCGCTCGTGCGGCGAGAACCCGGTGGCCGCCGAGTCGCTCGGCGTGAACGTCTACCTGCACAAGTACGTCGCCGTGATCATCTCAGGCGCGTTCGCCGGCATGGGTGGCGCGTCGCTGGTGCTGCTGCGCGGCGGCGCGGACTACCTGGAGAACCAGACGAACGGCCGCGGGTACATCGGCCTCGCGGCGATGATCTTCGGCAACTGGCGCCCGGGCGGCCTGCTCGGCGGCGCGGCGCTGTTCGGCTACGCGGACGGCCTCCAGCTCGCCGGCGGCGGCGAGGCGGTGCTCGCGCTGCTGTACGGCGCGGTGATCCTGGTCGCCGTGATCGTCGTCGTGCAGTTGTTCCGCCGCCAGTGGATCGCCGCCGGGCTCGGCGTCGTCGGCGCGGGCGTGCTGTACGCGATCTACTGGTCGAACGACACGCTGCCGTCGGACCTGATCCCGTACACCGCGCACTTCGTGACGCTGATCGTGCTGGCGGTGGCGTCTCAGCGGCTGCGGCCGCCGAAGGCCGACGGACAGCCGTACCGGCGAGGGGAGGACTGAGTGTCTACTGTGGATTGGGATGCTCTGCGTTCCCAGGCGATCGAAGCGGCTTCCCATGCGTACGCGCCTTATTCGGGGCTGCACGTCGGGGTGGCCGGGATCGTCGACGACGGCCGGGTGGTGACCGGGTGCAACGTCGAGAACGCTTCCTACGGGCTCGGGCTGTGCGCCGAGTGCACGATGGCCGGGCAGCTGCGGCTGTCCGGCGGCGGGCGCCTGGTCGCCGTCGCGTGCCGATCCGGTGCCGGTGACCTGCTGATGCCGTGCGGGCGCTGCCGGCAGATCCTGTTCGAACTGGGCGGTTCCACCTGCCTGGTCGACACGCCGAGCGGGATCCTGCCGATGTCCGACGTCCTGCCGGACGCCTTCGGCCCGGACGACCTCCCGTGAGCGCGTTCGCGGCGGTCGACGTCATCCGGACGAAGCGGGACGGCGGGACGCTCTCGGACGAGCAGATCGACTGGGTCGTCGACGCCTACACCCGGGGTGACGTCGCCGAAGAGCAGATGTCCGCGCTGGCCATGGCGATCTTCCTGCGCGGGATGACCTCGGCCGAGATCTCCCGCTGGACGCACGCGATGATCGCGTCGGGGGAGCGGCTGTCGCTCGCGGTGTCCCGCCCGACGGTGGACAAGCACTCGACGGGCGGCGTCGGCGACAAGATCACGCTGCCGCTGGCGCCCCTGGTGGCGGCGTGCGGCGCGGCGGTGCCGCAGCTGTCCGGCCGCGGGCTCGGGCACACGGGCGGGACGCTCGACAAGCTGGAGTCGATTCCGGGCTGGCGGGCCGCACTGTCCACTTCGGAGATCCAGGCGCAGCTGGAAGACGTCGGCGCGGTGGTCTGCGCGGCGACGTCCGGGCTGGCCCCGGCGGACAAGAAGCTGTACGCGCTGCGAGACGTGACGTCCACAGTGGAATCGATCCCGCTGATCGCCAGCTCGATCATGAGCAAGAAGATCGCGGAAGGCGCGTCCGGACTGGTCCTGGACGTGAAGTTCGGGTCCGGTGCGTTCATGAAGACGCTCGACCAGGCGCGTTCGCTGGCTTCGGCGCTGACGTCGATCGGCGCCGACCACGGCGTCCCGACGACGGCGTTGCTGACCGACATGAACGTCCCCCTGGGGCGCGCGGTCGGGAACGCGGTGGAGGTCGCGGAGTCGGTCGACGTGCTGCAGGGCGGCGGGCCGCCGGACGTGGTCGCGCTGACGGTGGCACTGGCCCGGGAGATGCTGGCGCTGGCCGGTATTTCCGCCGACCCCGCGGAGGTGCTGGCTTCCGGGGAGGCGTACGAGGTCTGGTGCCGGATGATCGCGGCCCAGGGCGGCGACCCCGCGGCTGCTCTTCCGGCGCCTGCGCACGTCCACACGGTCGTGGCGCCTTCCTCGGGCGTGCTTGCTTCGCTGGACGCGTACGCGGTGGGCGTCGCGGCATGGCGGCTGGGCGCCGGACGGGCCCGCAAGGAGGACCCGGTCCAGGCGGCGGCGGGCGTGCTGTGCCTGGCCAAGCCGGGCGACGACGTCTCCGAGGGCGAGCCCCTCCTGGAGCTCCACACGGACACGCCTTCCGCGGTCCCGACAGCCCTGGCGGCGCTCGAAGACGGGTTCTCGATCGCCGCGTCAGCCCCCGAGCCGGGCCCGATCGTCGTGGAGACCATCCGCAGCTAGCCGCTTCACTGTGATAGTCGTCGCGAAAATGATCACCCGTCCGAGTGACATCCGGGCCCCATCTCGCGTGATCAGAGCCGTGACTCGCGTGATTGAGCCCGGATCTCGCGTGATCAGAGCCGTAACCGACGTGATCAGGCCCGTCACGGCTCCGATCACGCGAGATCCGGCTCCAGTCACGCGAGTTCCGGCCCGGATCACACGAGTTACGGCCCCCATCACATGAAGAAGGCCCCCGCCGGATCCCGC
>NZ_JBSGJD010000359.1:0-7417 GCF_053605405.1 Amycolatopsis sp. NPDC003861 | reverse complement strand
CATCGCCGGCCGGGGTGCCCTGCGCCAGGGCCGCGCCGGCGGGGGCAGCCGGGCTCGGGGCATCGCCGGCCGCAGTGGTCTTCGCCGAGGCGGGGGCAACCTGGGTTGGGGCGTCGCCGGGCGCAGCGGCCTTCGCCGGGGCGGCACCGGCCGAGGCAGCCGTGGCGGCCTTCGCCGAGGCAGCACCAGCCGAAGCAGCCGTGGCAGCCTTCGCCTGGCCCGGGGTGTCGCCCTTCGCCGAGGCGGCTCCAGCCGAAGCGGCCGTCCCTTCCCCCTCCGCCGGGGCCAGCTTTCCCGACAGGCAGCCCGCGAACGTGTCCAGGATCTTGCCGCCCACTTCGCTGATCAACCCGCGTCCGAACTGGGCCGGCTTGCCCGTGATCGCCAGGTCGGTGGCCACCGATCCGTGGGTTGCGCCGTCCTTCTCCGTCAACGTCAGCGTTACCGTCGCCGCCGCTGTTCCGGAGCCGCGGGAATCCTTGCCCGAGGCCTTGATCGTCACCTTGCGGGCTGCCTCGTCCTTCTCCAGGAACTCGCCGTTTCCCTTGTACAGCAAGGAAATCGGCCCGAGCTTGACCTTCACCGTTCCGCTGAACCTGTCCCCTTCGACCTTGGTCAGCGTGGCGCCCGGCATGCACGGGGCGACGCGCTCGGGGTCGGTGACCGCCTGCCAGACCTCGCCGATCGGAGCCGGGACGGTGAATTCGTGGTCGAGCCGCACGGGCCGACCTCCTTCCTGAAAGCGGACGGGTCCGCTGCCCACCCTAGCCGCCGCCGGAGCGGCGGCCAGGGTGCCGCGTCAGGCTCCCGCGGCCGCCGCGATGGCGCGTCCCGTCAGCACCTGCGCCAGGTGACGGCGGTATTCGACGTCGGCGTTGCTGTCCACCGGCGGATTCGTGCCCTCCGCCGCGTGGGAGGCCGCCGCCGCGATCGATTCCGCCGATGCCTGGACGCCGACCAGTGCCGACTCGACGCCCGAGGCGCGGATCGGGGTCGAGCCCATGTTCGTCAGCGCGACCCGGGCCTCCTCGATGACGCCCGCTTCCGTACGAACCGTGACCGCGACCGCCACCATCGACCACGCCTGGGCGACGCGGTTGAACTTCTCGTAGTGCGCCCGCCACCCCGTGTGCTTGGGGATGCGGACCTCGACCAGCAGCTCGTCCGGCGCCAGCGCGGTGGTGAACAGGTCGCGGAAGAAGTCCGCGGCCGGCACCGTGCGCCGCCCCGACGGGCCGGCCACCACCAGCGAGGCGTCCAGCGCGAGCACCGGCGCCAGCAGGTCGCCGGCCGGGTCGGCGTGGGCGATCGCGCCACCCAGCGTCCCGCGGTGGCGGATCTGCGGGTCGGCCACCGTGTCGGTCGCCGACTTCAGCAACGCCGCGTGCGCAGCCACCGACGCGTCCCGCTGGACGTCGTAGTGCGTGGTCATCGCGCCGATCACCAGCGAGTCGCCCTCCTCGCGGACGCCACGGAGTTCCGCGACGCGTCCGAGGTCGATCAGCGTCGTCGGCGCCGCGAGGCGCATCCGCAGCACCGGCAGCAGGCTCTGCCCGCCCGCCAGCACCTTGGCGTCCTCGCCCGCCGTCGCCAGCGCCTGGACCGCTTCGTCCACTGTGGACGGGCGGACGTAGTCGAAGGGAGCCGGGATCACTGCGCACCTCCGGTGGCGTCGATGGAACCCAATCCGCCGCCCGCTTCGTCGCGGCCGGGACCGCCCGCGTCGGTGGTGCCGTGCTGGATGGCGTGCCACACCCGCATCGGGGTCAGCGGCATCTCGATGTCGTCGACGCCGAAGGGCCGCACGGCGTCGATCACCGCGTTGACCACCGCCGGGGTGGACGCGATCGTGCCCGCCTCGCCGACGCCCTTGGCGCCGAGCGGGTTCGTCGTCGACGGCGTTTCCGTGCGGTCGGTGGTGAACGACGGCAGGTCGGCCGCCGACGGCAGCAGGTAATCGGCGAACGTGCCGGTCGTCAACGTGCCGCTTTCGTCGTGCTCGGTGCCCTCGAACAGCGCCTGCGCGATGCCCTGCGCGAGCCCGCCGTGCACCTGGCCCTCGACGATCAGCGGGTTCACCGCGACGCCGACGTCGTCGACGCAGACGTACGAGCGCAGCGTGATCCGGCCCGTCTCGGTGTCCACCTCAGCGGCGCACAGGTGCGTGCCGTGCGGGAACGAGAAGTTCTCCGGGTCGAACGTCGCGTCCGAGTCGAGCGACGGCTCGACCCCGTCGGGCAAGTTGTGCGCCGCAAAGACCGCGAGCGCGACATCGCCCATCGACGTCGACGTGCCGGTGCCCTTGACGGTGAACTTGCCGCCCGCGAACTCGAGGTCGTCTTCGGCGCATTCGAGCAGGTGCGCCGCGATCGGCTTGGCCTTGGCGATCACCTTCTCCGCGGCCTTGACGATCGCGATGCCGCCGACGACCAGCGAGCGCGAACCGTAGGTGTCCATGCCCTTGTGCGACGACTGCGTGTCGCCGTGCAGGATTTCGACGTCCTCGAACGCGACGCCCAATTGGTCGGCGACGATCTGGCTCCACGCCGTCTCGTGGCCCTGGCCGTGCGCGGACGCGCCGGTCGTGACCTCCACCTTCCCCGTGGGCAGCATCCGGATCGACGCGTACTCCCAGCCGCCGGCGCCGTAGTCGAGCGAGCCGAGCACCCGTGACGGCGCGAGCCCGCACATCTCGGTGAACGTCGAGATGCCGATGCCGAGCTGCACCTTGTCCTTCGCCGCGCGGCGCCGCTCCTGCTCGGCGCGCAGGCCGTCGTAGTCGAAGAGCTGCTTCGCCTTCTCGGTGGCGGCTTCGTAGTTGCCGGAGTCGTAGGTCAGCCCGCACACGGTCGTGAACGGGAACTCCTCGTGCTTGATCCAGTTCTTCTCGCGCAGCTCAAGGGGGTCCATGCCGAGCTCGACGGCGAGCTCGTCCATGATCCGCTCGATGGCGAACGTCGCCTCCGGGCGGCCGGCGCCGCGGTAGGCGTCGGTCAGCGTCGTCGTCGTGTACACGTTGGTGCACGCGAAGTGGTACGCCGGGATCTTGTAGATCGCGTTGAACATGAACGCGCCGAGGATCGGCACCCCCGGCCCGACCAGGCCGTTGTAGGCGCCGAGGTTGGCCAGCAGCTCGACCTTGAGGCCGGTGAGCTGGCCGTCGCGGGTCGCCGAAATGGTGAGGTCCTGGATCTGGTCGCGGCCGTGGTGGGCGGCGAGCATCGTCTCCGACCGCGATTCGTTCCACTTGACCGGCTTGCCGAGCTTCTGCGCGACCAGCAGCGACATCATCTCTTCGGGCAGGACGCCGATCTTGCCGCCGAAGCCGCCGCCGACGTCCGGGGCGATCACGCGCAGCTTGTGCTCGGGGATGCCGAGCGTCAGCGCCGACATCACGCGCAGGATGTGCGGGATCTGCGTGGCCGACCACATGGTGATCTGGGTGCCGGTCGGGTCGACGACGCAGGCGCGCGGCTCCATGAACGCCGGGACCAGGCGCTGCTGGCGGAAACGGCGCTTGAGCACGACCTCCGACGAGCTGATCGCGTCCTCGACGTTGTCGCCGGTGCCGGCTTCGGCCGAATCGAACTTCCAGACCGCGCTCGTGTTCGTGCCCAGGTCCTCGTGGACCAGCGGCGCGCCGTCGGCGATGGCGGCTTCCATGTCGAGGACGACCGGCAGCTCGTCGTACTCGACGTCGATCTCCTCGAGCGCGTCGTGCGCTTCGGCGGACGAGCGCGCGACGACGACCGCGACGCCTTCACCGGCGAAGTTGACCGTGCCGGCGGCGAGCACCGGGCGGCGCGGCGCCTTCATGTCCGGCGTGATCGGCCACGCGCAGGGCATGCCGACCGCGCCTTCGGGGTCGAGGTCCTGCGCGGTGTAGACGGCGATGACGCCGGGCGCGTCCTTCGCCGCCGACGTGTCGATCGAGACGATCTTGGCGTGCGCGAACGGGCTGCGCAGGACGGCCAGGTGCAGCAGGCCGGGCAGCGTGATGTTGTCGGTCCACCGGGTGCGGCCGGTGATCAGCCGCTCGTCCTCCTTGCGGCGGCGGGACTTGCCGACCTCCGGTTCGATCGTGGCGGTCATCAGTCACCACCCACGCCGACGTGCTTGTTCTCGGCGATCCGCTCGGCTTCCGGCCCGGCGCCCGGGCTCATGTGCTTCGCGGCGTCGCGGACCGCGCGGACGATGTTCTGGTAGCCGGTGCAGCGGCAGAGGTTGCCTTCGAGACCCTCGCGGACGGCCTGTTCGTCCGGGTCCGGGTTGTCGGCCAGCAGGTCGATCGACTGCATGATCATCCCCGGCGTGCAGAACCCGCACTGCAGGGCGTGGTTGTCGTGGAACGCCTGCTGCACCGGATGCAGCTTGCCGTCGCGGGCGAGGCCCTCGACGGTGGTGACCTCGCAGCCGTCGGCCTGCACGGCCAGCACGGAGCAGGACTTCACGCTGTGCCCGTCGAGGTGGACGGTGCAGGCGCCGCAATTGCTGGTGTCGCAGCCGACGACGGTGCCGACCTTCCCGAGTTTTTCCCGTAGGTGGTGCACGAGGAGGGTGCGGGGTTCGACTTCGTCGGTGTACTTCGTCCCGTCGACGGTGACGGTGATGCGCATCAGGCCTCCAAAAGCCGGTTCGGGAACGGCCTGCCCGACCGTGATCGGGCTCACAGACCCCGAGCGTGCTACGCGACCTTCGCGCCTTCAAGCCCTGATGTCACACGTTCAACTACCGGTTCCGCAGATACGCGCTGAGGTGCGGAAAAACGCCGTATCTGCGGAACGCCGGATGGGTGAACTTTATCGGCCACCTGGCTGAGTCAGCCGTGAATGCGTCCCGACAGCTCCGCGAGCCGCTTCCCGCCACCGCCCCACCGCAGCGCGATGATCTCCGCGGCGATCGACACGGCCGTCTCTTCCGGCGTGCGCGCACCGAGATCGAGACCGATCGGCGACGACAGCCGTTCCAGTTCCGCCTCGGTGATCCCGGCCTCGCGCAGCCGGGCGAACCGGTCGTCGTGCGTCTTGCGGGAGCCCATCGCGCCGACGTACCCGACGTCCAGGCGCAGCGCGACTTCGAGCAGCGGCACGTCGAACTTGGGGTCGTGGGTCAGCACCGCGATCGCCGTGCGCCGGTCGACGCGGCCCGCGTCCGCCTCGGCCCGCAGGTAGCGGTGCGGCCAGTCGACGACGACCTCATGCGCGTCCGGGAACCGGCTGGTGGTGGCGAACACCGGCCGCGCGTCGCACACCGTCACCTGGTAGCCGAGGTAGGCACCCATGCGGGCCATCGCGGCGGCGAAGTCGATCGCGCCGAAGACCAGCAGCCGGGGCGGCGGCTCGAAGGAGTTGACGAACACCGCCATCCCCTCGCCGCGGCGCTGCCCGTCCGGGCCGTAGTGCAGGGTGCCGGTGCGGCCGCTGGCCAGCAGGCCGCGCGCGTCGTCGGCGACGGCGTCGTCCATCCGCGACGACCCCAGCGAACCCGCGGCGCGGTCCGGCCAGACGATCATGTGCTCGCCGACCAGGCCCTCCTGCTCGTGCTCGATGACCGTGACGACCGCGACCGGCTCGCCGCCGCGCACCGACGCGACGACGTCGCCGAGCTCCGGCATCGACGCGCGGTCGACGTGCTCGACGTAGATGTCGATGATCCCGCCGCAGGTCAGGCCGACCGCGAAGGCGTCGTCGTCGCTGACGCCGTAGCGCTGCAGCACCGGCTTGCGCTCGGCGACGACCTCCTGCGCGAGCTCGTAGACCGCGCCCTCGACGCAGCCGCCGGACACGCTGCCGGCGACGGTCCCGTCGGGGGCGACGACCATCGCGGCGCCGGGCGCGCGCGGCGCCGAGGAGAAGGTGGCGACCACGGTGCCGAGGCCGACGGTCTCCCCGTCGGACCAGCGGCGGAACACGTCGTCGAGTACGTCACGCATCGGAAATCTCCCCGAGCAGTCGTTCCAAGGTGGCTAGGGTGTGCCCGGCCAGGAGCCGGTCGATGTGGGGCAGCGCGGCCACGATGCCCGACTGGACCGGAGCGTACCCCGCGCGGCCGGCGTGCGGATTCACCCAGAATACGGCGTGCGCGAGCCGGCGCAGGTGGGCGAGCTGCTCGCCGAGCAGGCCGGTGTCGCCGCGCTCCCAGCCGTCGGAGAACACGGTGACCACGGCGCGGCGCGCCACCCCGCGCCGGCCCCAGCGGTCGAGGAACGCCTGGAGCGTCTCCCCCAGCCGGGTGCCGCCGGCGAAGTCCGGCACGGCCGAGCCCGCCGCGAGCATCGCTCGTTCCGGATCGCGCTGCCGCAGCTGGCGCGACACCCGGGTCAGCCGCGTGCCGAGCGTGAACACCTCGACGGACGGCGGTGCGGCCCGGGTCAGGACGTGGGCGAACCGCAGCAGGGCGTCGGCGTACGGGCTCATCGAGCCGGAGACGTCGATGAGCAGCACCACCCGCCGCGGCCGGCTGCCGCGCCGGGCGTGGACGAGCCGGAGGGGCTCGCCTCCACTGGCGAGCATGGCGCGCAGCGTCCGCGGCGGGTCGAGCCGGCCGCGCCGCGACGGCGTCCGCCGGGCGGCCGGGCGTTTCGGGAGTGCGGGCTTCAGGGTGGCCAGCAGCTCGCGGAGGTGTTCGCGCTCGGCGGTGGTGAGTTCGGCGAGGTCGCGGTGGCGCAGCACTTCGTGGGCGCTGGCGGCGACTTTCAGCTGGTCTTGCCCTTCGCCGCCCGCGGCGTCCCCGCCGTCGGCCTCGCCCAGCGGGGCGATCCTGGCCTTCTTGGGCGCGGCGGACGTCGCCCGCTTCGGCGTCGTGGTCTCGATCGAAAACCACTGGCTGAAGGCCTCTTCGTAGTACGGGAGGTCGTCGGGGCTGGAGCAGAGCGTCAGCCGCCCGGCCCAATACAGCCGGGTGGGTTCGGCGACGTCGATCTCCGCCACGGCGGTGAGGTACGCCTGCACGCGGTGCGCGTCGCAGGCGACACCGGCTTCGCGCAGCGCGGCGGCGAACCCGACGTACCCGGCGACGGGATCGGCGGCAGTGGTCATACGTCCATTGTGCGCTTTTCTGGCGTCCCGGCGAGGAGTCGAACCTCGGACCTCGGCGTTCGTAGCGCCGCGCTCTGTCCTGCTGAGCTACCGGGACAAGGCGGTCTGCGCACGCACCCCTCCCCGGGCAGGCGCGCAGACCGCGCTCTTCGCCGCGGCCGACCCAAGGTAGCGGCGGGTGGGCGCGAAGAGCCTTCGGAAAGAAAAGGGAATCAGCGAACGACGCGGGAGATCGCGCCGCAGTGGTTCCGGTCTTGCCGTCGGGTCACGATCTCCTCCTCTCGGGGTGGCGTGCTGTGGTGAAGAAAGAATGCCCCAGTCCGCCGGGGGCGGCAACGCAATTAAAAACGCCCGCCTCGGCGGTCCTTTGTGGACCGACG
>NZ_JBSGJD010000358.1:0-7461 GCF_053605405.1 Amycolatopsis sp. NPDC003861 | reverse complement strand
GCCGGCGGGGCGAGCCCGGCCACGCCCGCCGCACCGGCGAGCAGGACCGCGAACACCGAAAATGTTCTTCGCACTGGCACCTCCGTGTGGTGATCGATCACCACTACCGACGAGCCGGGCGCCCCGGCCGTTGAGCCGCGTTGTCGATCTCTTCCGAATTACCCTGACCGGCCCAACGACGGACCGTGGTCCCGATCAGGACGACGCCGGCGACGCTGAGCACCCCACCCGCGAGATCCACCCAGGTCGGCCGCTCGCCGAGCCAGCCGAACGCCACCGCCAGCGCCACCGCGGGCACGAGGTAGAGGGCGGCGGTCGCGACCGTGAGCGAATGCCGGGCCACCGCGTACCCCCAGGCGACGAACCCGGCCGCCGACGGGAACGCGCCGAGGAACACCACGGACAGCGTCGCTTCCGGTGGCGCGCTCGCGAAGGCGTGCACGGCCTGGGGCGCGAGCGGCGCGAGGAACAGCGTCCCGGCCCACATCGCGTAGGAGGCAACCTCGAGCCCGGTGTAGCGCCGCAGCAACGGCTTGCTCCCGAGGTGGTACACCGCCTGGACGGCCGCGGCGGCCAGCACGGCCCACGCCGCGGCCGAATAGCCCAGGCCGCCACCCGTGGCGATGAGTGCGCTGCCGCCGAGGGCCACCGCGCTGCCCAGCAGCTTCGCCGTGGTCAGCCGCTCACCCAGGAACGCCGCCGCGAGCAGCGCGCTGAACACCGGCGCCACCGACACGAGCAGGCTCGCCGTGCCCGCCGGGACGTGCACCTCACCCCAGTTGAGCAGCAGCTGGTAGGCGCTCATCCCGGCCAGCCCGCACCCCGCGATCGCCGGCAGGTCCGCGCGGCGCGGACGGCGGACGCCCAGCACGGGCGCGGCGAGCAGCAGCACCGCCGACGCCACCGCGAGCCGGGCGAACGACAGCCCGGCGACGCCGTAGCCGTCGAGGCCCACCTTGATCGCGGGGAACGCCGACGCCCACAAGACGACGGTGACGGCCAGTGCCGCGGTCGCTTTCAGCTTCACCAGCCCATCGTCAGCGGTAGGATGCTGAAGTACCAGTTACTCTTTCTTGCCCGAATAGGAAGCCGGACTTCATGTTGGAGCTGCGTCGCCTGCGCGTCCTGCACGGACTCGCCCAGCACCGGACCGTGGCCGCGACGGCGGCGGCCCTGCACCTGACCGGGCCCGCCGTCTCCCAGCACCTGGCCGCGCTCGAACGCGAGGCCGGCGTCCCGCTGCTGGAGAAACGCGGCCGCACGCTCGCCTTCACCCCGGCCGGACGGCTGCTGCTCTCGCACGCCGAAGTCATCCTCGACGACCTCGCCGCCGCGGAATCGGCACTGGCCGCGGCGGCCGGGAACGGTGGCACCGGCACGGTCCGCGTGGCGGCCTTCGCCTCCGCGGCCCGGCAGCTCCTGCCGCGGGCGTGGGGTGGGCCGGTCTCCCTGCGCTTGGTGGAGCAGGAGCCCGACGCCGCCCTCGGAGCGCTGCTTCGTCAGGACGTCGACATCGCGGTGGTGCACGGCTATTCGCTTCTGCCGCGGGAGATTCCGCCCCGGTGCGCGGAGCGGAGCCTGCTCGAAGACCCGGTCCTGCTGGCGCGCGACCCGGCGTCGCCGGGGCCGGCCGGCGGTGAACCGGTGGACCTGGCCGACTTCGCCGGGCGGCCGTGGCTGGTGCCGACGGCCGACCTGTCGTGTTACGCGATGATCCAGCGGGCCTGCGGCGCGGCCGGGTTCGTGCCGGAGATCGCCGCGGAATCCGCGGACTTCGCCGTGCTCGTCGCTCTCGCGGCAGCGGGCGCGGGCGTCGCGCTGGTGCCGGCCATGGCGTTGCCCGGCGGGCCGCTCGGCGTCAGCCTGCACCCGCTGCGGGAACCGTTGACGCGCAAGGTGTTCGCGGTGACGCGGGCGGGCCTGGCGCGGCGGCCGGACGTCCGGGCGGTGCTGGACCGGCTGGACAGCGCCGCTACTTCTTACGGGCTTGCTCGACGGCTTCCAGGAACTCCTTGACCTTGGCGAGCTTGTCGCGCCCGTAGCGGAAGGTGTTGCCCGGCAGTTTATCGCACCCCATCGGCACGTTCGCGACGATCTCGGTGTGGCCTTCCGGTCCCACGAAGACGATCTCGCCGACATCCTTGCTGGTCGCCTCCCGGTGCTTGACGTCAATGAGCTTCGCGACCCGGAACCGGTGCGGCCGGTCGTCCGGGAGGAACCCCAGCGCCTTCGTGGCGACCTTGAGGGTGACGGTCCGGCCGTCGAAGTGGATCGAGCGGCGCCGGTCCCGGACGTGGTGGGGCTTCAACGGGCCTCCCGTGGTCAGAGCGTCCGGCAGGTGAGCGCCGGGCGGGCGTCGTCACTTCCGTTCTGCGTCAGGGCGATCAGGCCGAATGTCGTCGTCGCGTCCGCGTCGAGCTTCGCGTTCCAGGCGGCGTTTTCGACCGTCACCGTGGAACCATCGACCGAGAAGGTGCCGTTCCACAAGCCGCTGATGCGGTGACCGGCGGGCAGCTGCCAGCGGACGCTCCAGCCGGACAGGCCCGCCGTCCGGTCGTTGCGCACCGTCACCTGGACCTGGTAGCCGCCGGGCCAGGAGTTCGTCACCTCGTAGCGGGCGGCACAGCCCAGATCGGCGGGCGTCGTCGGGACGGGGCTGGAGCTCGGGGGAGCGGACGGGACCGGTGCGGCCACCGGCGTGCTGTCCGGGACGATCGCCGTACCGATCACCACGCCGAGGGCCAGCAGCACCGCGCCCGCGGCGCCCGCCAGGACGAGCCGGCGGCGCGGACGGCGGACGCGCAGGAGCCGGGTTCCGGCGCGGGGCCGCGGCCGCGGCGGCGGCAGGGGACGGCCGCCGGTGACCGCTTCGAACAGCTCCTGGACCTCCGCCATGGCCGGGCGCGCTTCGGGGTCCCGCTGGAGCATCCGGGTGAGCACTTCGGCGAGCGGCCCGCGGTGCCGCGGCGGGATGGTCTCCTCCTTGGCGATGCGCAGCAGCAACGTGATCGCGTTGTCCTCGTTGCCGAACGGGGGAATGCCCTCCAGCGCGCGGTAGAGCGTCGCCCCGAGGGAAAAGACGTCGGCCGGGTACCCGGCTTCCCGGCCACCGGCGACTTCGGGCGCCAGGTACGCCGGCGTGCCCGCGATGAAGCCGCCGCCGGTCACGGTGCCTTCGCCGGTGGCGCGGGAGATGCCGAAGTCGGCGATCTTGACGACGCCGGACTCGCCGAGCAGGACGTTGCCGGGGGTGACGTCGCGGTGCACGACCCCTTCGGCGTGCGCGGCGGCCAGCGCCGACGCGATCGGCGCGCCGATGCGCGCCACCTCCTCGGCGGGCAGGGTCTCGCGGTCGAGGAGGAGCTCCGCCAGGCTGCGCGACGGCAGGTACTCCATCACCAGGTAGGGCCCGCCGGGCGCCTCGACGACGTCGTGCACCGTGATCGCGTGCGGGTGCCGCAGGCGGGCCGTCAGCCGTGCTTCGCGCAGGGCCCGCTGGTTCGCCTGGTCGCCGGCGGCCGGTCCGATGGCCGCGTCGTAGTCCAGCTGCTTGATCGCCACGACCCGGTCCAGGCGCTCGTCGCGGGCGCGCCAGACGACGCCCATGGAGCCCTGGCCGATCCGCTCGGCCAGCCGGTAGCGCCCGGCGATCAGCTCTCCTGCGTCGGTCACGGCGACCTCCCCGGCCTTCCCCAGCGCACACGGGACACACGGATGCGGGTGGCGATCGGTTCGAGCCTAACGGCCTGCCCGCCGGTGTGCCGACGGACAGGCCGTGCTCAGGTGCCGGGCCGGTGCAGTTGGTCCCACGCCGGGACGTACGGCGTGAACCGCAGCTTCATCCCGGCCTCGGCCGGCAGCTTGTCCGCCTTGCGGGCGTTGCAGCTGCGGGCCGTGCCGCCGCACGCGGCGACCGTGTTGAGCCAGTCGGTGCGGGCGCCGCCGCGGCTCAGCGGCGTCACGTGGTCGATCGTGGTGGCGCGCTGCCCGCAGTAGGCGCAGCGGTGGCCGTCACGGACCAGCACGCCACGCCGGGACCAGCGCGGCGGCTGCGTATATCGCCACTTCATGACGACGTAACGCAGTAACCGCACGATCTTCGGGCGCGGGAACAGCCCGTAGGCGAGACCCTCCTCGGCCTCGTGGATCTCGGCGACGTGGCGCACGAGCATGCGGATCGCGTGCGGGACCGAGACGGTCTGCAGCGGCTCGTAGCCGGCGTTGAGGACAAGCACCTTCACAGCGCACTCCGTGGCGACGATGGGGACGCGGGACTTTCCCGCCTGGTGGAATCAATCGTCGCCGAGCGGCCTGACCTGCGTCAATCGCGTTTCACCACAGGGGATGCGCGCGGAAGAACCGCCAGATGACCGGCGTCGCGTCGATTACCGTCGGCGTCGCGGAATCGTTGTTGGGCCGGGTGCTGGGCCAGACGTGCCCGGCGCCTTCCACGCGATAGTGCTCCAGGGCGCCGCGCCGGTCGCAGCCGAGCCACTTCTCGGCGACGACCCCGGCGACCGGCGTCCACGACACCGGGGCCGGGCGGCAACCGTCCCTTGTGGACCAAGCCGCGAGCCAGTCCGGGATCGCGGGCAGGCCCTTCGCCGGGTTGCCGGTGTAGGGGATGGTCGTGTCCGCCGTGCCGTGGAAGTCGAGGACCGGCACCGGACGGCGGGGCGTGCAGGCGCCGCCCTGGGGATAGAAGGCCCCGGACACCGGCGCGAAGGCCGCGATCCGCCCGCCCATGCGGCAGGCCAGCACCCCAGCGAACCCTCCGCCGTTGGACTTGCCGGCGGCGTAGATCCGGCTCGGGTCGACGCACAGGGAACGCTGCAGGGCGTTGAGCAGGTCACTGGTGAACAGGACGTCGTCCGCGGCGGCCGAATAGGGCGCGCCGGTCCAGGCCGATTCGCCGTCGGTGCCGATCAGGCCCTGCGGGTAGACCGCGATCGCGTCCAGCGCCGAGAACCCGGACAGCTCCTCCTGGTACTGGGACGTCCGCTTGTGCCCGTGGAAGGACAGGACCAGCGGGTACGGCCGGTGCGGGCGGTAGTGCGCCGGCAGGTGGACGGTGTACTCGCGGTCCAGGCCGCCGGAGGTGACGTGCCGGGTGGTCGTCACCCCGGCCGGGAAGCCGGGCGCGCGCCCGCAGCCGGTGGTCGGGACGGGGCGGTCGGCGACGCCCGCCGCGGCGGCGGGCGCGGCGAAAGCGGTGGTCAGGGCACAGGCGGCGGCGAACACGGCCGCCCAGCGGGGCAAGCGTCCGGGCACTCGATCCTCCTTGATCGACAGCGGGGCGTGGCCAGCATCACACCGGGAGTCGCCGGTCCCTAGATTGCGTTCATAAAGTGCGCGGTCCCGGACTGTCGGACCCGCTCGGTAGGATCGACCCAACAACGGCCGCCGGACATGCGGAAAGGGATGGAAGTGACTGCCCCGATCGAGACGCTGGAGTTCCAGTCGGAAGCGCGTCAGCTGCTCCAGCTGATGATCCATTCGATCTATTCGAACAAGGACACGTTCCTGCGGGAGCTCGTGTCCAACGCCTCCGACGCCCTCGACAAGCTGCGGCTGGAGTCCTACCGCGACAAGGACCTCGAGGCGGACACCGGCGACCTGCACATCGCGATCGAGACCGATCCGGAAGCGCGCACCCTCACGGTCCGCGACAACGGCATCGGCATGACGCGCGAGGAGGTCGTCGCCCTGATCGGGACGATCGCCAAGTCCGGCACCGCCGACTTCCTGACCAAGCTGAAGGAGGCGAAGGACGCGGCGGCGTCGCAGGACCTGATCGGGCAGTTCGGCGTCGGGTTCTACGCGAGCTTCATGGTCGCGGACAAGGTGACGCTCGTGACGCGCCGCGCGGGCACCGCCGAGGGCGTCCGCTGGGAGTCCACCGGCGAAGGCACCTACACGATCCAGCCGGTCGAGGACGCGCCCCAGGGCACCGCGGTCACGCTGCACCTCAAGCCCGAGGACACCGAGGACCACCTCTACGACTACACGTCCGCGGCGAAGATCCGCGAGATCGTGAAGAAGTACTCCGACTTCATCACCTGGCCCATCCGGATGCGGGGCGAGGGCGACGAGGCCGAGACCGTCAACTCGATGAAGGCGCTGTGGGCGCGCTCGTCGAGCGAGGTCACCGAGGACGAGTACCACGAGTTCTACAAGCACGTCAGCCACGACTGGCAGGACCCTCTGGAGACGATCCGGCTGCAGGCCGAGGGGACGTTCGAGTACCAGGCGCTGTTGTTCCTGCCCTCGCACGCGCCGATGGACCTGTTCCTGCGGGAGCGCAAGCGCGGGGTGCAGCTCTACGTCAAGCGCGTCTTCATCATGGACGACTGCGAGTCGCTGGTGCCGGAGTACCTGCGGTTCGTCAAGGGCGTGGTCGACGCGCAGGACCTCTCGCTGAACGTGTCGCGGGAGATCCTGCAGCAGGACAGGCAGATCCAGCTGATCCGCCGTCGCCTGGTGAAGAAGGTCCTCTCGACGGTCAAGACGATGATGACCGCCGACGCCGAGAAGTACGCGACGTTCTGGCGCGAGTTCGGCCGCGCGGTCAAGGAGGGCCTGCTCGACGACTTCGAGAACCGCGAGGCCATCCTCGAGATCTCGTCGTTCGCCTCGACGCAGGACGCGGAGAAGCCGACTTCGCTGCGTGACTACGTCTCGCGGATGAAGGACGGCCAGGAGCACATCTACTTCATGACCGGCGAATCGCGGTCCGCGATCGAGAACTCGCCGCACATGGAGGCGTTCCGGGCCAAGGGCTTCGAGGTGCTGGTCCTGACCGACCCGATCGACGAGATGTGGGTCGACTCGGTGCCGGGCTTCGACGGCAAGCAGTTCCAGTCGATCGCGAAGGGCCAGGTCGACCTCGAGTCGGAGGAGGACAAGAAGGCCACCGAGGTCGCCCGCGAACAGCAGAACAAGGACTTCGAGAGCCTGCTGTCGTGGATGGGCACGGCGCTGGGCGACACGGT
This sequence comes from Amycolatopsis sp. NPDC003861, assembly GCF_053605405.1. NCBI lineage: Bacteria > Bacillati > Actinomycetota > Actinomycetes > Pseudonocardiales > Pseudonocardiaceae > Amycolatopsis > Amycolatopsis sp. NPDC003861. The sequence goes on along the minus strand of NZ_JBSGJD010000358.1, from coordinate 469 downwards.
CAAGGAGGTCCGGTTGTCGTCGCGGCTGACGACGTCGCCGGCCTGCATCGTCGGCGACACCCACGACCTGACCCCGACGCTGGAGAAGATGTACCGCGCGATGGGGCAGGAGCTGCCGCCGATCAAGCGCATCCTCGAGCTCAACCCGGAGCACGGGCTGGTTTCGGGGCTGCGCGAGGCCCACGCCGCCCGCCCGGAGGACGAGGGCCTGGCCGAGACGGCCGAACTCCTCTACGGCATGGCCCTGCTGGCCGAGGGCGGTGAGCTGGCCGACCCGTCCCGGTTCATCAAGCTCCTCGCCGGCCGCCTGGAGAAGACCCTCTGACCCGTGACCGGGCCCGTGACTCACGTGACTAGGCCCGTAACTCGCGTGATTGAGCCCGGATCTCGCGTGATTGAAGCCCGTAACTCGCGTGATCGGGGCCGGAACTCGTCGGTTCCGGCCCCGATCACGCGAGATCCAGATCGG
>NZ_JBSGJD010000357.1:0-7527 GCF_053605405.1 Amycolatopsis sp. NPDC003861 | reverse complement strand
GGCCGAGCAGCGCGGCGTCCTCGATGCCCAGCGTCGCCCCGGCGGTGATGTGCGGCGACATCGCGTGCGCCGCGTCCCCGGCGAGCACGACACGCCCGGACGCCCAGTGCGGCAACGGCGGCACGATCATGATCCGGTTGTGCAGGATCGATTCTTCGGGCGTGGCCCGGATGAGCTGGGCGAGGATCCCGCCGTGCTCGCCGTCGTCCAGGTGCGCGGCCCGGGCCAGGGCCTGCTCCTTGCGGGTGCCGGTCGGTTCCGGCGTGTCGAACTGGTTCACCAGCCAGTAGACGCCGCCGTCGTGGGTGCGCACCCACCCGCCGCGGCAGCGTTCGCCGCCGAGGATCACCCGGTTCCCGGTCAGGCCGAGACCCGGATCCGGGAGCACGGCGCGCCACGCGTGGTGCCCGGGGTGTTCCTCCGCTGGCGTCCCCGGCACCAGCTGCGCGCGCACCGCCGAGTACGCGCCGTCCGCCCCGACGAGCACGTCGGCGGTGTCCTCGCTGCCGTCGGTCAGCCGGACGGTGACGTGGCCGGCGTGCTCTTCGTATGCGGCGAACCCGGTGGCGAGGCGGATGCGGTCCCGGCCGACGGCGTCGGCGAGCAGGTCGGTGAGCTCCGCCCGGTGCACCAGCAGGAAGCGGTGGTCCTCGACGCCGAACTCGGGCGTCTCGAGCAGCCGCCCGGCCGTGTCGTGGAAGTACATCTCCCCGGGTTTGCCGATGGCCCGCACCTGGTCGCCGACGCCGAGTTCGTCGAACACCGCCAGCGCGTTGGCCCACAATCCCAGTCCAGCCCCGGCCGCGCGGACCTCCGGCGCGTGCTCGTGGACCACCACGTCGATTCCCTTGCGGCGCAAGGCGAGACCGCTCGTCAGTCCCACGATCCCGCCGCCGATCACCACAGCTCGCATCGCTGTCCTCCTTCGTCTTCCGAATTCGACGGTAAGGACGGCCGCCGGTTAACTCCAGTGCAACGTTGATACGTACTCATTCCACCTGTGATAATCGGTCGGTGGACTACGACCTCAACCTCATCGAGGCACTGGACGCACTGCTCACCGAAAGCAGCGTGACCAAGGCGGCGGAGCGCCTGCACACGTCGGCCCCGGCGATGAGCCGCACGCTCGCCCGGCTGCGGCGCGCGTTCGACGACCCGCTGCTCGTCCGGGCCGGCCGCGATCTCGTGCCGACCCCGCGCGCGCTCGAGCTGCGCGGGGAGGTGCACGCGGTCGCCGCCCGGGCCCGCGCACTGTTCGGCCCGTCGACCGCCGCCGATCCGCGGACCGCGGTGCGCACGTTCGACCTGCAGGTCACCGACATGCTGTCCACGACGTTCATCCCGTCCCTCATCGACGACCTGCGGGCCGAGGCACCGGGGATTTCCCTGCGGCTACGACCGGAACACCTCCAGGACACCCCGGCGCTGCGCGAAGGACTCGTGGACCTGGAGATCGGGACGCTGCGCCCGGGCGACCCCGAAATCCACTCGGAAACCCTCGTCACCGAAACGCTCGTCGGCGCGATCCGCCCGGAACACCCCCTGGGCAAGGTCAAGACGGTCACCCCGAAGAGGTTCGCCGCGGCCGACCACATCGTGGTCTCACGCCGGGGCCGCGCGCACGGCCCGATCGACGAGCGGCTGGCCGAGCTCGGGTTGAGCCGCCGGGTGATCGCCGTCCTGCCGAGCTTCGCCGGCGCGCTGCACGTGGCGCGCGGCACCGACGTCGTCTGCGTGACCCCGGCCAAGCTGGGCCGCCCGATGCTGGAAACGCTGGGCCTGCGGACGTTCCCGATCCCGGTGGCGGTGCCGGAAGTGGTGCTCGGCATGGCCTGGCACCCCCGCAACCACCACGACCGGACGCACGCGCTGCTGCGCGATCGAGTCCGCCGGATCATGGCCGCCGCCGCGGGCTGATCCCTCCGGGCCGGGCCGGCCTCCCGCCACCGTCGGGATCGCTTCGGCGGCGGCGACCCACGGCGACTCGCGCTGTCCGCGCCCGACGACCAACACCGCCGATGCCGATCGGAAGCCTCGACCGTCAGAGCCGGTGGCTCGTGTGGGTGAACTCCACAGTGGACAGCATCGACGTCTCCGAGGGGTTCGTCCGCCGCCGGCCGAAGGCCAGGACCTTCGCCGGTTCGACGGCGAAGACCGCGACGTCGTCGTGGCCGCCCTGCCGGAAGCCGGTGTCGGTCGCCTCGTAGACCCAGCTGCCGTCCCACTTCCGCAGCCACGCCGCGGCGAGCCGGTCGAGCGTCGGGCGGTCGGTGACGCGGCGGGCCACGCCCTCGACGACCACGTCGAGAGCGTCGTCCCAGGCGTTGCGGCCCGTGGTCAGCACGACGTTCGGGTTCGCCGTGAGGTTGCGGTACTTCTGCTCGGTGGCGCCGGTGCTGAAGTGGACCGCCCCGTCCAGCCACACCGCGACCAGCGGTGTCACGTGCGGCCGGCCGTCGGCGCGGACGGTCGTGAGCCAGCTGATCTGGGCCTCTTCCAGCGCCCGCGTGGTTTCGGCCCAGCCGGTGGCCTCGGTGCCGGGATCGCTGAACCGTTCGTCGAGCCGGGTTTCCATCGTCACTCCGTTCGGTCGGCCGCGGAAGCCGCGTAGGCGGCATCGAGGCGCTCGGCGACGCTCGGGCCGTCCGGCGTCTCCCCGCGGCGGGTGCCGAGGTGAATCTCGCGCAGTTCGTCCATGAAGGCTTCCCACAGCGGAGGACCGCCGGCGATGAGCACTTCGGCGCGGGCCGCGTAGGCGTCGGCCACGGGCAGGTGCCGCACCCCCCACGCGCTGAGCTGCACGAGCACCGGGACGAGGTCGATCGCGCGTTCGGTCAGGCTGTAGGTGACCTTCTGCTTGTGCGACGCGTCCCCGGCCCGCGTGAGCAGCCCGTTCTCGACGAGCACGGCCAGCCGGTCGGCCAGCACGTTCGACGAGATCCGTTCCTCACCGCCGAGCAGCTCGCGGAAGTGCCGCGCCCCGCCGAAAACGACGTCACGCAGGACGAGCAGCGTCCACCGGTCGCCGAAGATCTCCAGCGACAGGTTGATCGGACACCGCGACCGGGCTGCCTTCACCGCTCTCACCTCGAAACTAGTTGCGTTACGAGAGCAGTATTACCCGGACCGGCCGGTGTCGAAACACAGCCGCTCCACCAGGGCGTCGGGGCGGTCCAGCGGGATGATGTGGCCGCAGTCTTCGATGAGGTGCGCCGTGAGGTCGTCGGTCACCGGGCGCAGCTGGCGGGCGAGGGTGTCGCCGACCGGGTGGGCGCCGATCGCCACGGTGGGCACGGTGAGCCGGCCGGTTGCGGCGGCGTGCGCGATCTGTGCGGCGCTTTCGGGCATGGCCCGGTAGTGGCCGAAGGCGCTGCGCAGGGCATCGCGTCCGGTGTACGCCGCGGTGAAGTGGTCCCGGATCGCGGGTGGCACGCCGCGGCCGCGGGTGCCGGCGTCGAGGAACCAGCCGATGTAGCCGGCCTCGTGCCCGGCGAGGACGGTTTCGGCGAGGCCGGGGACGGCGTGGAACCCGAACCACCACGGCGGCCCGCCGGCGAGGAAGTCCTCGGCGCCGGGCAGGCGCCCGAGCAGCGACTCCATGAGGACGAGCCGGCGGACCCGCTCGGGGCGCCGCATGGCGAGCAGGAACGCCGGCGGGGCGCCCGCGTCGATACCCACGACGGTCGCTTCCGGCTCGCCCAAGGCGTCGAGGAGCGCTTCGGCGTCGGCGGCGAGGGTGCCGGCGTCGTAGCCGTCTTCGGTGCGGGTGGTCGCACCCAGCCCGCGCAGGTCCGGAGCGATGACCCGGTGGTGGCGGGCCAGGTGCGGGATGACCGCGGACCACAGCCGCCAGGTGTGCGGGAAGCCGTGCAGCAGCAGGAAAGCCGGTCCGTGCCCGGTGACGGCCACGGCGATGTCGATGCCGTTCGCCCTGACCCGCTGCTCGTGCACCGTTGCCTCCTCGGCGGTTACCATTGGTTACCAGATGAGGCTAGGTAACCGGCTCGGCCCGGCCAAGACGGCACTTTCCCGACAGGTGGTGAGCTCCAGGTGACCCCCTCGCCGAAGGGCGCGCACGGCGACCTCTTCGACCCCGCCTGCCCGACCCGGCAGCTGCTCGACCGCATCGGCACGAAGTGGACGTCGATGGCGGTCAAGGTGCTGGCCGAGGCCGGCCCGGGCGAGGTGCGGTTCGCCGAGCTGCAACGGCGGATGCCCGGCGTCTCGCAGAAGATGCTGTCGGTGACGCTGCAGAGCCTCACCCGCGACGGCCTGGTGGAGCGCCGCGTGGAGCCGACGGTTCCGCCGAAGGTGCACTACCGCCTCACCGACCTGGGCCACTCCCTCGAAGTGCCGCTGGCGGCCCTGCGTGCCTGGGCGGAGGAGCACATGCCGGCGATCGACCGGGCCAACGCCGCGGCGGCAGACGGCGTCTAGTGGACCTGCTTCGCCGGCGGAGTGATCGGCGCGCGTCTGCGTGGCGGCCGGCCCGCGGGCATGATGTCGGTGAGCAGAGAAGTCACGGCGTCGGTGATCGTCTTCAGGTCGGTGTTGTCGCTGCTTTCCAGCCACTTGCGGTAGGCGGTACGGAAGATGTGGCTTCCCGTGCCGGCCGCCAGCTCCGCGGTGTCGGGATCGACGCCACGCTCGCGGAGTGCCTGGCGGAACCCTTCGGCCAGCTGGTGTTGCTTGATCAGATCGCGTTCCAGCAACCTCGGGTTCGCCGCGATCATCCGGCTTCGCCGGCGCAGGACGTCCCGTGAGCCGAGTTCCTCCCAGCCGAACCCGGCCAAGGTCCGGACGACGGCCAGAAGTGGCTGTTCGAGGTCGGGCGTCTGCCGGAGTTCCTGGATGAGTGCCGCGTAGAGCAGCTCCGCGTCGGCGAAGAGGATCTCTTCCTTGTCGGGGAAGTAGCGGAAGAACGTCCGCGTGGTGACGCGGGCGCGTTCGGCGATCTGGACCGCGGTGGTGGCCTCGAAGCCATGTTCCTCGAACAGCTCCATGGCGGCCTGCTTCATCCGCTCCTCGCTGCCTTCTTCCCACCGGGGCATGGCGCCAGCGTACTCGAGGTGATGTCTCGTCGCGACATCAGTGCTACGGTGATGTCACGACGAGACATCAGGGTGCACGAAGCGCCCTCGAAAGGAGAACCATGCCCGCGAACCTCGCCACGGGACAGACGTTCATGGTGGTCGGAACCCTCCGGGACGACACCGACCTCGCGGAATTCGCCGCGCTGAGAGAGGCCGAGCACCAGCAGCTGGAAGTGTTGCGCTCACAGGGAAAGATCGGCGCCCACTACGTATCCCCGGCACGGCGGGCGACGTTCGTCGAGGTCATCGCTGCCGACCAGGCACAGGTGGCGGAGATCCTGGCGACATTGCCGTTCGCCCGGTTCTTCGACGCCGACGTCTACCCGCTCGCACCCCAGGACGCCGCGGAAGGGACGCGATCGTGAAGGTCTTCCTCCGCGTCCTCGTCGGCCGGGATGAACACATCCGGCCCGGTGGCGCCGGGACCCACGGAGCACGCGCCGCCGCGGTGTGTTCACCCCGATCGGGTCAGGCGTCCTGGTGGTCGGTCATGTACTGGGCGTACCAGACCGGCCATTCCTCGTCGTACCGGCCGGTTTCCTTCTCGTGCTCGCCGTGTGCGGCCGCGGCCTCGCGCAGGGCCTGCTCCAGCTGCTGCGCCGAGCCGTAGGTCGCGCCGGAGACGCGGCCGGGGAAGCGGGCGGTGATCTCCTGCAGCAGCCAGGTGTTGCCGTCCGGGTCGCTGAACGACGCGAACGACGCGTAGGTGCCGTGGCCAGGGTGCGCACCGGGGGCGAAGGCGCCGGTGTCGTCGCGGTGGAAGACCTCGCTGACGTCGACGCCGAGCTCCGCGAGCTCCTTGCGGGCGGTCTCGATGTCGTCGACGACGAGGTAGGTGCCGCGCACCGAGCCGGGGGCGGCGTCGGTGATGCCGGTGCCGAAGTGGACCGACGCCGGCGATCCCGGCGGGGTCAGCTGCACGACGCGCGAGGTACCGAACTCGATGTCGGCGTCTTCGCGCCAGCCGAGTGCCTTGTAGAAGTGCTTGGTGCGGTCGACGTCGGTGACGGGCAGGACCACGACTTCGAGCTTCATGTCCATGATCGGACTCCTTCTCCGGGTGGCGGCGGGGTTCGCCGCTCGCCACCACAGTCGTCTCCCGGGGGTGCGTTCGCCCCCGGGAGACACCCTGGTGTTCCGCGGGCCGGTGCCCCGGGGATGGCGCTAGGGTTCCGGGGTGTCTGGTCGGGAGCCGGAGCTGCTGGGCCGCGGCGAGGAGCTCGCCGCGCTGGACGGCGTGCTCGCCGCCGCGCGGGCGGGACACAGCGGGGTCCTGGTGCTGCGCGGCGAGGCGGGCATCGGCAAGACCGCGCTGCTGGACCACGTCGCGGCGCGGGCGACCGGCTGCCGGGTCGCGCGGACGGCCGGTGTCGAGTCCGAGCGGGAGCTGCCCTACGCCGGGCTCCAGCAGCTCTGCGCGCCCTTCCTCGACCGGCTCGAGCACCTGCCGGCGCCGCAACGGGCCGCGCTCGGCACGGCGTTCGGCTTGACCGCGGGCGCCCCGCCGGACCGGTTCCTGGTCGGCCTGGCGGTGCTGACCCTGCTCGGCGCCGTTGCCGAAGAGCGGCCCCTGCTGTGCCTGGTCGACGACGCGCAGTGGCTCGACCAGGTGTCCGCGCAGACCCTCGCGTTCGTCGCGCGGCGGCTCTTGGCCGAGCCGATCGCCCTGGTCGCCGCCGTCCGCGAGCCCGAAGGGGACCCCGGCCTGGCCGGGCTGCCGGAGCTGACCGTCCGCGGCCTCGGCGAAGCGGCGGCCGGCACGCTGCTGGACTCGGTTTTCCAAGGCCCGCTGGACGCTCGCGTGCGCGACCGGATCGTCGCGGAAACGCACGGCAACCCCCTGGCCCTGGTCGAGCTGCCCCGGTTCTGGACCGCCGCCGAGCAGACCGACGGGCTCCTCCGGCCCGACGGCGACGCGCTCGCCGGCCGCCTCGAGCGCTGCTTCCTGCAGCAGCTCGCCCCGCTGCCGTCCGACACCCGGAAGCTGTTGCTGGTTGCGGCGGCGGAGCCGCTGGGGGACGCGACCCTGCTCTGGCGTGCGGCCGGCGAGCTCGGATTGGGTGCCGACCCCGCCGCGGCCGCCGAAGCGACCGGGCTGATCGAGTTCGGGCCGCGGATCCGCTTCCGGCACCCGCTGGTGCGCTCGGCCGTCTACCGGTCCGCCGAGCCCCGCGAACGGCGGGAGGTGCACCGGGCCCTGGCCGAGGTGACCGACGTCCGCGTCGACCCGGACCGGCGTGCCTGGCACCGCGCGCAGGCCACCGTCACCCCCGACGAAGACGTCGCGGCCGAACTGGCGCACTCCGCCGGCCGCGCCCAGGCCCGAGGGGGCCTCGTCGCCGCCGCGGCGTTGCTGGAACAGGCGGCCACGCTCACGCCCGATCCGGCGCGGCGGGCCCGGCGCGAGCTCGCCGCGGCCCGGGCCAAACGCGGT
>NZ_JBSGJD010000356.1:0-7534 GCF_053605405.1 Amycolatopsis sp. NPDC003861 | reverse complement strand
CCGAACGCCACATTGGGGCGCATGGGCCGGGAACGACGGAAGGCCGCCACCCGAGCCGGGTGACGGCCTTCCGTGCGTCCAGAAGCCTCAGTCGGCCACCGGGGCCAGCTTGCCGGCCTCCCAGGCCGCTCGGCGCTCGGCCTGCAGCACCGGGTCCGCGACCGGCGCCGCCGACAGCAGGCGCTTCGTGTACTCCTGCTGCGGCGAGTGCAGCACCTGGTCACGGGTGCCGACCTCGACGAGCTTGCCGTGCTGCATCACCGCGACGCGGTCGGCCAGGAGGTCGACCACCGCGAGGTCGTGGCTGATGAACAGGCACGCGAACTGCAGCGACTGCTGCAGGTCCAGGAACAGGTCCAGGACACGGGCCTGCACCGACACGTCCAGCGCCGACGTCGGCTCGTCCGCGATCAGCAGCGCCGGGTCGAGGGAAAGCGCGCGGGCGATCGCCACGCGCTGGCGCTGGCCGCCGGACAGCTCGTGCGGGTAGCGGTTCATGTAGTGCCCGCCCAGCTCGACCTTGTCGAGCAGCGACCGGACCCGGGCGGACAGCTCCTTGCCGGACAGCACCTTGTGCAGCACCATCGGCTCGGCGATCGACTCGCCGATCGTCATCTTCGGGTCCAGCGTCGACGCCGGGTCCTGGAACACGATCGAGAAGTACCGGCGAAGCGGGCGAAGCTCCTTCGCCGACATCTTCGTGATGTCCTTGCCCGCGATGGACACCGTGCCCTCGGTCGGGTCGAGCAGGCGGATCGCGCAGCGGCCGACCGTCGACTTGCCCGAACCGGACTCGCCCACCAGGCCGACGATCTCGCCCTTGGCGATGGTCAGCGAGACGTCGTCGACCGCGCGGTTCTTGCCCTGGCCGCGACGGCCGGGGTACTCGAGCACCAGGTTCTTGATCTCCAGGGCCGGCGCGGCCTCCTCGATCACGGCCTCGAGCTCTTCGTCCGCCAGCCGGATCTCCTCGGCGATCTTGGCCGCCTCGGTGCTGTCGCTGGCGATGCCGGCGTCGTCGAGCAGGCGGCGCCCCTCGGGGCGCTGGCCGAGCACCGGCACCGCGGCCAGCAGCCGCCGGGTGTAGTCCTCCTTCGGCGACGCGAACAGCTCGCGCACCGGCGCCTCTTCGACGATCTCGCCCTGGTACATCACGATCACGCGGTCGGCCATGTCGGCGACGACGCCCATGTCGTGGGTGATCAGCACGATCGCCGTGTCCAGGGTGTCGCGCAGCTTGCGCAGCAGGCCCAGGATCTCGGCCTGGACCGTGACGTCCAGCGCCGTGGTCGGCTCGTCGGCGATGATCACCTTCGGGTCGCACGCGATCGCCATGGCGATGACGACGCGCTGGCGCAGGCCGCCCGAGAGCTGGTGCGGGTACTGCTTGAACCGCAGCTCGGGATTCGGGATGCCGACCATGTCGAGCAGCTCGACCGCGCGCTTGTCCGCGGCGTCCTTGGCGATGTCGAGGTGGGACCGCAGGGCCTCGCGCAGCTGCCAGCCGACCGTGTAGACCGGGTTCAGCGCCGTCATCGGCTCCTGGAAGATCATCGCGACCTGGTTGCCGCGGATCTTCTGCATGTCCTTCTCTTTGAGATCCGCCAGGTTGCGCTCGCCGAGGCGCAGCTCACCGGCGATCCGGCTGGTCTTGGGCAGCAGGCCCAGCACCGACATCGACGTGACGGACTTGCCGGACCCGGACTCCCCGACCACGGCGACGATCTCGCCGGGCTGCACGTCGAACCCGATGCCCTTGACGGCGTTCACGACGCCGTCCTCGGTCTGGAACGACACGCTGAGGTCGGAAATGGACAGGACCGATCCTGACACGCCGGCGACGTCCGCCGAAGTTGCTTCAGTGCTCACCAGATGCCCTTCGTGGGGGTACAGACGGTCACGACGCGGCGGTCGCGACTCGCGCGAGGATAACCGAGGGTGTCCCCGACGAAGGTCGGAGCACGGGAATTACGCTCAACCCGTGATCTCCCCGGTATCCCGACGGCTGCTGTTCGTCCACGCCCATCCCGACGACGAAAGCATCACCACCGGCGCCTCGATCGCACGATACGCCGCCGAAGGCGCCGAGGTGACCGTGGTGACCTGCACGCTGGGTGAGGAAGGCGAGGTCATGGCCGGCCTGCCCGAGCTGGCCGGGCTGGGCGCCTGGGCCGCCGACCAGCTGGGCGGCTACCGCGTCGCCGAGCTGAAGGCCGCTTGCGCCGCGCTGGGCGTGTCGCGGCACCGCTACCTGGGCGGGCTCGGCCGGTGGCGCGATTCGGGCATGGCGGGCACGCCGTCGGCGTCGCACCCGCGGGCGTTCACCGGCGGCAGCATCGACGAGCAGGCCGCGCAGCTGGCGGAGCTCATCGACGAGGTGCGGCCCCAGGTCGTCGTCACCTACGACGCCTTCGGCGGCTACGGCCACCCCGACCACATCCGCGCCCACGAGATCACCATGGCCGCGGCGCCGCGGGCGGAGTCGGTGGAGCGGGTCTTCCACACGGTCGCGTCGCGGGACGCGGTGCGCGCCGGGCTGGCCGCGCTGCGTGAGCACGACACCGTGTTCACCGTTCCGGACGACGACGAGCTGCCCGCGACGCCCGACGAAGAGATCACGACGGTGCTCGACGTCGCCGCGTACCTCCCGGCGAAGCTGGCGGCCCTTCGCGCCCACGCGACACAGCTCACCGTGGTCGACGACGGCCTCCCGTACTTCGCGCTCACGAACGAGCTCGCCCAGCCGATCCTCGGGCGCGACTTCTTCGTCCTGGCGCACGGCCCGGCCGAGGGCGCGGCGGACGACCTGTTCGGCGGGCTGTGACCGTGGAGGAGCGGCTGACGCTCGAGCGGGGGCTGCTGCTCGCGCTGCTCGTCGTCGACACCGTGCTGCTCGCCCTGCTGGAGCTGTTCTTCCTGCCGCTGCGGATCGGTGTGGTCCCGCTGCCGGTGACGGTGCTCGTGGGCGCCGTCACCACGCCGTGGCTGGTGTGGGCCACGGCGAAGCTGGTGCGGCCCGGGCTTTCGTGGGTACCCCTGGCCGTGTGGGTGCTCGTCGTGTTCGGGGTCGGGATGCTGGGCCCGGGCGGTGACCTGGTGCTGATCCAGGACTGGCGGGCGTTGCTGCTGCTCGGCGCGAGCGCGCTGCCGGGCGCGATGGTGCTGGGCGGCGCACCGCGCCGGGCGGGAAGGGGACCGGGACGTGGCTGAGGCGATCTCCGACAAGCACGTCGTGGCGGTGCTGCGGCCGTTCGTGCGGGCGTGCGGGCCGATGCTGGACGCGCTGCGCGAGTCCGACCCGTTCGGGCTGCAGGCGCGGGCGTCGGAGGACCTGGCCGAGGTCGAGTCGGGGCTGAAGGCGAAGCTGATCCACGGCGTGACGTCGGTGAAGGTCCCGGGCACGGCGGCGTGGGCGCGGATGACCGGCTACGACCGGTCGAGCTGGTGGATGAACCGCGTCGGCCGCTTCACGGCGCTGCTGACGTCGATCCCCGGCCTGGGCGGCGCGCTGGCCGACCGCCTGCCGGTCCAGGACACGCTCGGCGCGGCGTCCCAGGGCCTGCTGCTGTGCGCGATCGCGGGCGAGTACGGGGTGACCGACGTCGGCACGAGGGTGCGGCTCATCGCGTGGGTCCTCTTCGAGCGCGACATCGACCCGGACCTGGCGGCGGGCAAGCACGCGGAGCACGACGAAGCCGCGGAGGCGGACGAAGCGGCGAAGCTGACCGAGGAACTGAGGGCGTCGGAGAAGAAGCACGGCAAGGCCACGGTGAAGGCGGCGGGCCGGACGTTGTGGCGGCTGGGCCGCGGGCTGCTGGGGATCACCGAGGAGCTGGAGAAGCGGCCGCGCGGCAATCTCTTCCACCGGGCGCTGGGCATGCTGCCGGTCGTCGGGGCGGCGGGGGACTACCTCGGTGAGCGGTCGGGCCTGCGCGTGGTCTGGAAGCGGGCGCACGTCTGGCTGACCGAGCACCGGACCCCGTAACAACGCCGGTCGCGGCGCCGACTCTGGCCACGCCCGGCGCACCGGCGCCGGTTCCGGCGGCCGGAAGGACAACAAACCGTGACCATTTCCGACGGGCAGATCGTGGCCGTGCTGCGGCCGTTCGTGCGGGCCTGCGGGCCCGTGCTCGACTCGCTGCGGGACGCCGATCCGTTCGGGCTCCAGGCGCGCGGCGCGGAGGACCTCGCCGGCGTCGAGTCCGGCCTGAAGGCGAAGCTCGTCAACGGGGTGACGTCGGTGAAGGTGCCCGGCACGGACGCGTGGGCGCGGATGACCGGCCACGAGCGGTCGAGCTGGTGGATGAACCGCGTCGGCCGGTTCGCGGCGGTGCTGACCGCGGTGCCCGGCCTCGGCGGCGCGCTCGCCGACCGGGTACCGGTGCAGGACACCGTCGGCGCGGCGTCGCAAGGACTGCTGCTGTGCGCCATCGCCGGGGAATACGGCGTCACGGACGTCGGCACCCGCGTGCGGCTGATCGCCTGGGTGCTGTTCGGCCGGGACCTCCCGCCCGGGCTCGCCGCCGGCCACGACGAAGCCGCCGAGGCCGGGGCCACCGCCCGGCTGACCGAAGACCTCGCCGCGTCGGAACGCAAGCACGGCAAGGCAACCGTCGGTGCCGCCGCGGGCACGCTGTGGCGGCTCGGCCGGAGCCTGCGCGAACTCACCGAAGAGCTCGAAAAGCGGCCGCGCGGGCGGTTGCTGCACCGTGCGATCGGCAAGGTGCCGGTCGTCGGCGTCGCGGGCAGCTACCTGAGCGAGCGGTCGGGACTGCGGGAAGCCTGGCAGCGCGCGCACGGCTGGCTGACCGAGCACGCGCCGGCTCCGCGCTGATCATTCCCGCGCGGAGCCCGCAGCAAACCTCAGTTCCAGAACTGGAACACGCTGAAGCCGATCTTCGCGCCGTCGACGTACCCGCCGAAGGCGTTGAAGATGGCGTACGAGCCGTCCCACAGCGCGTTGTTCGCCGGGCGGAAGAACCACAGGAGCGCGAACAGGATGATCGGCGCCCACGGCCGGACCTGCGCGCCGAGTTCACGCGCCCGCGGCGGCAGGTACGGCTCGATCGCGCCCCAGCCGTCGAGGCCCGGGATCGGGAGGATGTTGAGCAGGAACGTCACCACCTGCAGCAGCGCCAGGTAGGACATCGCGATCACGAGCCCGCCCGCCATCGGCACCAGCGCGACCACCAGCGCCAGGGCCGCGCCGACCGCGAGGTTGCTCAGCGGCCCGGCCAGCGACACCCACGACGACGTCCCGCGCGAGCGCAGCGCCCCGCGGTTGATCCAGACCGCGCCGCCTGGCAGCGGGATGCCGCCGATGATGAGGAAGATCAGCGGCAGGATGATCGACAGGACGGGGTCGGTGTACTTCCGGACGTCCAGCGTCAGGTAACCCTTGTGGGCGACGCTGTAGTCCCCGCCGCGGTAGGCGACCATCGCGTGCCCGAACTCGTGCAGCGACAGCGACGCCACCCAGCCGGCGGCGACGAAGATCACCACGCCCGCGATGAGCAGCGGGTCGCGGTCGCGGACGAAAACGGTGTTGATGTCACCGAACGCGGCCATGGCGCCACCGGCGACGGTGAGCGCGAGGATGCCGAGGAAGACCGGGCTGGGGCGCACTGCTGACTTCTGCACGTGCTCCAGTCTTCCGTATGCCCGGTGTGAAGTTACCGGCGTGTCCCCTTGCGCGATCGGGCCGGAACGTCCCCCGAACTCGCTACTCCGCTTGACCTGACCGCACTACACGGGTGTAATCACAGTGATGTCATTCGCCGCCGAGAGGGGACGGCGAGTGTCGTTTCACCACCGCCAGCCTGGGGAGTGCTAGGGAGCGAGGAGGCGGACGTGCGGTTGGAAGCCGATGGGAAGGAATGGGGGCACGTCATGGGTTGGGGCGAGATCCCGGAGCAGGCTCTGGGAGATCTCACCGAGCTCATCGATGCCACCGAAGAAGAGCAGGATTGGCAGGAACGCGCCCTGTGCGCGCAGACGGACCCGGAGGCGTTCTTCCCCGAGAAGGGCGGCTCCACCAGGGAAGCCAAGCGGATCTGCCTGGGCTGCGAGGTCAAGGACGAGTGCCTTGAGTACGCACTGGCCCACGACGAGCGCTTCGGCATCTGGGGCGGTCTGTCCGAGCGGGAGCGCCGCAAGCTGAAGAAACGCGCAGTCTGAGCGGGAATCACCGGTGATGCTCGGCGTCACCGGTGATTCGCCGTGGTGGACAGACGTGGGTTCACCATCGGGTGACGGACCGGGGCCGTAGGGTGGCCGCACCGACTCCCCGCCTGATCTGGAGCGTTCGTTGCCCCGCACCGCCGCGCCGACCGTCCCGCGCACCGCGCCCGTTCTGGCCATTGTGGTCTGTCACGACGGCGAAAACTGGCTGCCGCTGGCGCTTTCCGCGCTGCGCCGCAGCAGCGTCCGGCCCCGGCACGTGCTCGCCGTGGACACCGGGTCCACCGACGCGACCCCGCGGCTGCTCGCCGAAGCGGCCGAGGACCCGGGGCTCGATTCTTCCCCCGTGCTGTCCGGGGTCATCACACTGTCGAGTGAGACCGGCTTCGCGGCCGCGGTCGCCGAAGCCGTCGCGCACGCCACCGAGCGCTGGGGTGACCCCGGTTCCTGGCTGTGGCTGCTGCACGACGACTGCGCGCCCGAACCCGACTGCCTCGAACAACTCCTGACCGTGGCGACGAAGGAACCGTCGGCCACCGTGCTCGGTTCGCTCGGTCTCGACTGGACCGATCCGCGGCTGATCGTCGAAGCCGGCCTGTCCACCGACGCCTCCGGGCACCGCCAGCAGGTCGCCACGACCGGCGAGGCCCCCCTGGAAGTGCTCGCCGTGCCGAGTGCGGGCTCGCTCGTGCGCCGCGACGCCTGGGACGCCCTCGGCGGCTTCGACCCCGATTTCCCGTTGCTGCGCGAGGATCTCGACTTCGGCTGGCGCGCGAACGCGGCCGGCGGGATGGTGCTGTCCGTGCCGCTCGCCCGGGTCCGCCACGCCCGCGCGGTGACCACCGGACGGCGTCCGGCGGACGTGCTCCCCGGCGCCCTGCCCGCCGCGAACCGCGCCCACGGGCTGCGCGTGTTCCTGGTGAACTGCTCGCCGTTTTCCTTCTGGCTCGGCATGATCCGGCTCCCGCTGCTGGCGGTGCTGCGCGCGCTGGCCTTCGTCCTGCTGCGCCGCACCGGGGAAGCGCGGGCCGAGTTCGCCGCCGTCGCGTACCTCCTCAGTGGACGCGGCGGATTGCGCGCCGCCCGCGCTCGCCGACGGCGGAATCCGCGGCCGGGCACGGTTCGCGGGCTCTTCACCGGACGCTGGACACGGCTGCGCAACGCCGTCCGCGCCGGCGTCGTCGGCCTGGTGCGCCGCGGCGTCGAGAACGACGTCGCGCTCGGCCGGGTCCCCGAGACGGTCGAACCCGAGTCGGCGTGGGTGACGCCCGAAGCGCTCGACGCCCGCGAGAACCGCCCGGTCGGCCCGGACGCGCTGCCCGCCGGCGCGCTGCGCGGCGTCCGATCCGCTCGT
>NZ_JBSGJD010000355.1:0-7570 GCF_053605405.1 Amycolatopsis sp. NPDC003861 | reverse complement strand
GGGCTCGGCTGGCACGTCGACACCCGCGGCCCCGGCGCCCTCGTCACCGCGCCCGGCTCGCTGGCCACCGTCCACGGCGTGCCCGTGCCCTACACCGTCACCGGGGACCTCCCGGTCGCCATCCTCCCTAGCTGGCTGGTCACCGCCCTCACCCCACTGCCTCCACCACCGCCGGACGCGGCCCCACCCTCTCCGCTTCCGGCGACCAGCCGCCGGGTCACCGCCTACGTCCAGGCGGCCCTCGACGCCGAGTGTCGCAACGTCGCGACCGCAACCGAAGGCCACCGCCACATCACGGTGTTCGCCGCCGCAGCCGCTCTCGGCGAGCTGCTCGGCAACGGCTGGATCAGCGCCGCCGCGATCACCCAGCACCTGACCGACGCCGCCCGCCGGCACCTCGGTGTCGCAGACTTCAACCACACCGAGCTGAGCAGAACCATCCGCGACGGCATCGCCGCGGGACGTGAACACCCGCGCGTCCTCACCGACCGCGCCGCCCCACGGCCCAGCCGCGCACGCGCGTAGGAGCGACGACGCGCCGATCCGGCAAACACCCGGCACCACAACAAGGCCGGCGCGCTCCGGGAGCAGCCGGTCAACCGCGCCCGGCACGAAATTCAAGCCCGTTGAGGGAAACCAGCCGCCGCGACCCATAAAACCGGACACCACAACCGTTCGCCGCGCCCTCATCCCAGCGCAAAGGCGCTTCCCACCACCACTTCCCGTAGACGCTCGTCACCGCCCCCTTTCGTGAGGTTTCCGATGCCTGAAGCCATCTACCTGACCGACGCCGACCTCCTTGCCGCGATCCCAGCCACGCTGGGATACGTGCCCGCCGACTCACTCGTCCTCGTCGCCGCCACCGACCGCGGCGACGGCACCGCCCGCATGGGCCCCATCACCCGCTTCGACCTCGACACGGTCGTCCGCCGCCCCGGCTACATTGTCTCCAACCTGCAGCAGGTTCTCGCCGACAAGCCGGTCATCCGCCTCATCGGCGCCGTCGTACACGACAACACCGACACCGGCGACCTGCCCTACCGCCCGCAGCTGGCCACCTTCACCCAGTGGCTGCACGACTGCGGCTTCACCAACATCGAACTCCTGCACCTGCCCGGCTTCGCCCCCGGAGTCACCTGGTCGTGCTACGACGTCGAGACCCACACCGGCACCCTGACCGATCCCATCACCTCACCCGTGACCACGCACGTCATCACGGAGGGCAATCGTATTTACCGCAGCCGCGCCGAATTTCTGCAGCAGTTCCTCCCCGCTGACGCCGATACCCGCACCCGCATCGCCGCCCTCGCCGACCCGATCACCGACGAGGTCGAGCGAGAAGAACTCGCCGACGACCGCCCGCGCCTGCGCCGGCGCCTAGACCGGCTCGACGATGCCGTCAGCGCCGCCACCGGCAGGCACGTGCCGACCGACGAGAAAGTGATCGCCGACCTGCTGGCCGCACTCGCCAATCTTCGCCTTCGCGGTATCCACCTCACCCAGGCCACCGCCGAGAAGGCCACGGCCGCACACGCGCTCTGGTTGCACCTGTGGCGGCACGCCCCCGAACGGTACGCACCGGACATGGCTGCCTTGGTTGCTACGACGGCCTACCTGTGCCACGACGGTATTTCCGCCGCTGCGATCTTCGCCAAAGATCCGCGGCCGACCCAGCTCAGTCGCCTGGTCCGCGCAATGCACCGCAACGGTATCGACCCGGCCACGGTCGGCCCGGACTTCTTCACCATCTCTCAGGAACTGCGCACCGAACTGACCACGTCCGCACCCGACCTCTGAGGCACCTTCGACACTCCTGAATGGACATACCTCGCCGTACTTCCTCCCGACGTTGCTCACTTTAATCTCGGCGCCTCTGCGACGACGGAAACAGCTACCGGAAGACGCTGACGGTGAGAACCGGTGGCTGTCGCGATCTCGCGTCAGCACTGTGCCAGGACAGAAAATCCAGGTAGGGCACGAACAACACCCCGGCACAGTCGGGGTGTGCAGGCGATCGAGAGCACAGCACCCCCAGTCCCGGGGCGCCTGAACCCGGCGCCCGGCCACATCCGGCGCGGGTGAACCGGCGCTGCGGCACCGCGCGCCCACGCGTTTCCGATCGCCGGTTCACACCGGCCGGACGAGCCCGCCGGGCTTCACGCCCCGGGCCCGCGGGCGCTCAAACCCCGTCGCGTCCCGCACACCGATGAGGCCCGGGAGGCCACCACAGCAACAACGATAACCGTCCACAGGCGACAAGCCGCCATAGGCGGACCAGCCAGCTGATGCTTCTCCGCTCGGTGTCCCAGCCGGGGCTTCCCTACCCGGACCGGGCCACCGTCCCCGAGGGCCGGTAGCGCGGTGCGCGCCGAACACCCAACACCGCGCCACGGCTCTCCCTTCTGTCCATGCGCCCCTCCCGGGTTTTCCCGCCGGGAGGGGCGCTTTTTCACGTCTACAGCGCGAAAGGCCACTCCGCCATGACCACACCTGTCGACGACATCGTCCGCTGCGACGACTGCGGCAGCGAAACCACGACGCCGTTCCATCTGAGCCCCACGCTGGCCGTCTGCGACGACTGCGTCCGCACCCTGCACCAGTGCAGCGGCTGCGGGCAGATCACCGACGTCACCTCGGCCACCGACAACGACGGCCGCATCTGCGAGTACTGCGAGCGCGCCGAGCGCTACGGCCCCTGCGATCAGTGCGACATCCTCATCCGCGACGGATTCCTCTGCCGAAGTCACGCCCTCGACGAGGCCGACGAGTCCTTCACCTGCACCCGGTGCTCGGGCCTCGTGCCACTGCGGATGTACGAACCGCTCCACGCCACCGGCGGCCGCCAGCTGTGCCCGAACTGCCTCGACGGTTTCGACCTGTGCGACCACTGCGACCACTACGACGACGCACTCCGCAGCACCGAGACCGGCCGCGACCTGTGCGACGACTGCGCCGGTCAACTCGACTACTACGAGTGCAGCGTCTGCACCACCCTGATCGACAGCGGGACCTACTGCGAAGACCACGACACCGACGACGACCTCGACGGCCTGCACGGCTACTGGTACAAGCCGAAACCGGTCTTCCACGGCATCGGCCCCCGCTACCTCGGCTTCGAACTGGAAATCAACGTCCCGCACGGACACCTCTCCGACCGCATCAACGACACCGTCGACACCCTCGATGACCTCGGCTACCTCAAAGAGGACCAGAGCATCGACCACGGCTTCGAACTCGTCACCCACCCGATGGCCTACCGCTGGGCGCTGGACTCCTTCCCCTGGCATCTGCTCGAGACGCTCGAGCGCGCCGGCTGCAGCGGCGACGGCAACGGATTGCACGTCCACATCAGCCGCGCGGCCTTCGCCGGGCCGTGTCACGTGTTCCGGTGGATGAAGTTCGTCTACCGCAACGCCTCCGACGTCCAGACCCTCGCTCGCCGCTCCAGCAGCTACGCCGCGTTCCGCGATTCCGAGCGCGACAACATCAAAGACGCCTGCAAGGGCGGGTACTACGGGCCGCGCGGCTCCGCGATCAACACCCAGCCCGACGAGACCTTCGAGCTGCGGGTCTTCGCCTCCAGCCTCGACATCCAGCACGTGCAGGCCGCGCTCGCCTTCGCTGATGCCTCCGTCGCCTACACCCGCGACCTCACCATCCCCGACATCACCACGCGCGGCGGATGGACCTGGCCAGCTTTCACCCAGTGGCTGCGCACCCGCCCGCAGTACGCGCCGCTCACCGCCGAACTGGAGGACCTGGCATGTGCATGCTGACCTACCTTCCCGCCGGGATCCAGCCCGACACCACCGCCCTGGCCAACGGAGCCGTGCACAACAACGACGGCCACGGCTACGCCATCGTCGCCGATGACCGCGTCATCACCGGCCGCGGCATGGACGCCGCCGCCGTCATCGACGAGTTCGCCGCCCTGCGCGGCCTGCACCCCGACCAGCCCGCCCTCTTCCACAGCCGCTTCGCCACCCACGGCCCGGTCACCGAAGACAACATCCACCCCTTCCCGATCGGCGGCGACCCCCGCACCGTCCTGGCCCACAATGGAGTCCTGCCGAAGAAAGCCCACCCGCGCATCGGTGATCCGCGGTCGGACACCCGCGTCGCGGCCGACGACATCCTCTCCGCGAAGCGATTCCTGGCCATCGATCGCCTGGCGACCCGGCAGCGCATCGAGTCCTGGCTCGGCGCGTCCAACAAGCTGGTCATCCTGACCGTCAACCCGCGCTACCCCGACCACGGCTACCTGTTCAACGAGCACGCGGGGTACTGGGACAACCGGTCCTGGTACTCCAACCTCGGCTACCTCGACACCCACCCCGGCCAGACCGCGTGGTGGGGCCTGGACGACGGCTGCCACTACTGCGGTGTCACCGATGCCGTCGACCCTGGAACCGGGCTGTGCCTGGCGTGCGGCGCGTGCCCCTTCTGCGCGGCCGACAACCAGCCCTGCCCATCCTGGTGCTACCGGTTGCTCGTCGGCGTCTGCTGCGTGGACTGCGGCGAGGGCCTCGACGACTGCGTCTGCGTCGTCGCACCCGCCCTCAACGCCTGACCGTCTCGTCCTTCGACTGCTGGCCCGGGCGCGGCGGCTGCCGTCGCGCCCGGGCGGAAAAGGATTGCCATGCCCTCCTGCCCCGCCTCCGCCGACTCGGCACCACCGATCCCCGCTGCCTTGGCACACTTGCCGGTCCTCGGTGGTCTCGTCATCCCCTGGGTGACGCCCCGCACTGCCGATGGCCGGTATCTGCTCGGCGCGGTCGATGCCGCCAAGACCCACACGGCCATCCGCCGGCGGCTCTGCGGCGTCTGCGGCCGCGCCCTCGGCGATCGTCTGGTTCTGCTCGTACGCGAGTCCGACCTGGCCCGCTGCGCGAGCACCGAACCTGGGCTGCATCCGCTTTGCGCCGCCTACACCATCGCGGCCTGCCCGATGATCGCCGGGCGCCGCAGCCACTACCGCACCAGTGCCCACAAGATTGACGCCGACGCCGTCCACGGCGCGGACGTCAACCGGCGCCTCGGTGCACCCGCCGAGGCTTGGCATGCGGTCTGGCTGACCCGCTACGACGTCATCACCCTCTACGGCCACCCCGCCGCCTGCTATCTGCTCGCGCCGCCGCTGCGCATCCGCCCGGTCAGCACGCCGCCGCAACACAGCTTCTGACGTTCCGCCAATCCGGAAAGGACACTCCTGTGCCGTCTGGCGAAGCGCTGGTGTTCATCGCCAGCAAACACACCACCCCGACCCGCCAGCGGGTTCTCTGGCGGGTCAGCGTCGCTGACGCCAAGAAGATCTGCAGCGACTCCCGGACCGCCGGACCCCACTACATGCTGTGCTTCACCACCAGGAACATCGACGATCCCGCCGCCTTCGTGTACGTACCCGACGACGGCCGCCACGCCGAGGTCCTGCGCGACCACAACATCCGTGTCATCCGCGGTCACGCCACACCTCAGCCAGCCGCGAAACCCCCGCCGCAGTAGCACCCCACGCCCCGGCCAGCCGCAGCGAGGCCGTCCGAGCACCTCGTGTTCAGTGCGGACGGTCGCGGCCAGGAAAGCACGCCCAGGACCCCGGCGCCGACCTCACGCAGCCCGGCCGCGCCGAGCTGCCCGAGCGCCGGGGCCCCTGGCGTGCTGGTCGGGCGCGGTCATCCGCACCCGACACGGAGGTTCCCGTGACCGCATCCACCGCCCCCAACACCAGTGACCACAGCGATTTCGCTGACGAGCTGGCGTGCCGGCTGATCGAAACCGAACTCGGCGGCCGCCGGATCGTCTCCGACACCGCAGAACCCGGCGGTCACTCCGCGGTATGCGCGCGCCAGCCCCACCTTGTCGGCGGCGCCACCACGGTGGAGGCCTGACCGATGCCCGAGAACCAGCTGTGGTTCAGCCCCTATGACTGGAGCCGCTCCTACGTGCTGCCCGAGTCGGTCACCTGCAACATCCCCCGCCGCGGCAGCCTCGACGACCTCGGCGCCTGGAACGTCGCGCGCGGCGTCCTCGTCGAGCTGTGCCGGGCGCTGCCCGCGATACCGGTCTCGCTGCTCTACGACGAGCCCGTGCAGCGCCGCGACTGGACGCGGATCGCGATCCGGGTCACCGCCCGCGCCCGCCGCCGCGACGGACGGGACGTGATCGTCATCTACCGCAGCGAACGCACCGACGCCGCACCCTGGCCGGACTTCTGGAGCGTCGCGGTCAACGGATTCATCCCGGCCTCCGGCCGGGACGTCCGGCGACCGTCGCCGTCCTGGATCGCCCACACCGCCGCGCAGACGCTGCGCACCGAACTCGGTCACTGATCCTCACCCGGTCCCCGCCGACAGCCCTTAACCCTCCTGTTCGGAAGGACGCTCATGCCCCTCACTCCCGCCAGCACCACGACCATCGTCGCCAGCCTCCCGGCGCTGCTCGGCTTCATCCCCGACGACTCCCTGGTGCTGACCACTGCGCTCACCAACGACGATGGCTCGGTCACCACCGGCCCGCTCGCCCGGATCGACCTCACCCGCCTCACCGGCCACGCCGAAGACTGCGCGCGGCACTTCAACCGGCAATGCGGCAACCTGCCAGTCCTCTGCGTCATCGGCATCGTCGTCCGCACCGTCGACGAGGACAACGCCGACGGGTCGCTTCCGCAGCGCGCCGACGTCGACAGCGTTATCGAGCAGCTTGTCGAACACGGATTCACCGACGTGGACGTCGTGCACGTGCCGGCCGTCGCCGAAGGCGCGCGCTGGCGCTCCTACCGCGACCCCGACCGCACCGGTGTCCTGCCCGACCCCGCGTCGACCGCGGCCGCGGCGGCCGCCGTCGCTGCCGGACACACCATCGCCGCCAGCCGGGACGACCTCGCGGCGCGATTCACCCCCGCGCCCGAGAACCTCCGCGCACGTCTGCAGCCCCACATCGCCGACGCCGTCACATCCGCCGCCATCGACGAAAGCTGGCATCTCGCCGCACACCTTCGCCTGGCCCGCGCCGACGCCGCGATCCGTGCTGTCGCCCACGGCGAGCTGCCCACCGACGATGCGACCATCGCCGATCTCGCCGCCACCTTCTCCACCCTGTCGTTCCGTGACGCGCTGCTCGCTGTCCCCGATGACGCGACGCGCCTGGCCACCGAGAACCTGGTCCTGCACCTGTGGCGCCACAGCTGCGACCCGGTCGCCGGCCAGCTGTCCATCGTCATCGCGGTGCACGCCTACCTGCGTGGCAGCGGAACCGTCGCGCGGATCGCGCTCGAGAACGCCGACCCCCAGCAGCCCATGACGTTGCTGCTCTCCACTGTGCTCGACCACGCGATCGCACCGTCGGAGATCCGACACGTAATCGAGAACGCCAGCGCCGACGCTCGCCGCACCCTGCTCAGCGAGCCCGCGATCGACCAAGCGTGATACCTGCGGCGATCGGTTAGCTCTCCGCCGGGCTGGAAGAGCCCGTCCTGGTACCGACACCGTCCGCCCAGCATCGCGTATGCGCGGTGGGAAAGCTCTTTGCCGGGCTCCTGCTCCCGGCCGTGGCGGCCTCGCACGACTGTGCGAGG
>NZ_JBSGJD010000354.1:0-7610 GCF_053605405.1 Amycolatopsis sp. NPDC003861 | reverse complement strand
GGCAAGGCGGGTTAGAACCCGCCTTGCCACTCACGACCCGGTTGCGGCAGACCACTCCTCGCGGGTGATGCCGTACTCGACTTCGCCGTGCTCGCTGCCCGGAGCCCGCTCGTGCTCCGGGAACTCCTCGAAGTAGGTGCGGACGAACTTCATCCCCAGTTTCTCCATCACGCGCCGCGAGGCCTGGTTCACCGTCATGGTGAACGCCGTCACCCGGGTGACCCCCAGTTCGGTGAAGCCCTTCGCGAGCAGTGCCGCCGAGCCCTCGGTGCCGTAGCCCTTGCCCCACGCCTTCCGGTGCAGCCGGTAGCCGAGTTCGGGCTGGTCCGGCGGGTCGTCCGGGCGCGGGCGGAAATGGAACCACCCCAGGAAGTCGCCGGTGCTCTTTTCGATCGCCGCCCAGAACCCGTAACCGGGGAAACGCTCGTAGTAACCGAGGAACGCGGGAAGATCCAGGGTGACGATCTCCGTGCGGTCCGCCGGCTGTCCCCCATTGAGGTACTTCATCACGGCCGGGTCGTCGTAGAGCTCGAAGAGCGCGTCCGCGTCGTTCTCGGTGAACCGGCGGAGGATCAGCCGCTCGGTTTCGAGGAATACGTGCATCGGATGATGCTGGCAGTGTCCCCAGTGCGTGGCAAACGTGTTTACGCCGCGGTGGCGAAAACCTCGCCGAGCGCCCGCGAGCCGGCGTCGGTGAGCAGCGCGGGCACGCGCTCGCCGCACTTGCCGGGGTGGGCGGGTGCGATCAGGCCGAGCCGCGCGAGCCGGTGCACGGTGGACTGGTCGCAGCAGCTCAGGCCGTCGATGAAGAGGTCGGGCTCGCAGCTGCAGCTGATCTCGGCGTGGCCGCCGGCCACGGCTCTCAGTGTGGCGCGCTCACGGTGGTTCAAATCGGTGATCATGGCGGCGCCTCCTTCCCGTCGTGCTCATTAGACGCCCCGCCACCGACAGTTTCCGCCTTTGAACGTGCGAACCCGGGTATTTCAGGGGTGCACGTAGGGGCGGCGTGTCGCGCCGTTCCGGGGTCATCCCTGGATACCCCTACGGGAGGGGTTCAAGCGTCGTCTTCCGCAGATGCCGGAAAACGATCGACGTCCGGAACCCGACGATCTCCCGGCGCAGCGCGAGCCGGTCGGTCAGGAATGCGTGCAGCGCGTCGATGCCGGGGGTGGTGACTTCGATCAGGAAATCGTCGTTTCCGGCCGTGACGTACACCGACAGCACTTCCGGGAGTTCGGCGATGGACCGCTGGAAGGAATCGATCACCGCCCGGCTCAGCGGCCGCACCTGCGCCGTGACGAGCGCCCGGACGCCGCGGTTGAGGCTCGGCAGGTCGATGTCGGCGTGGTAGCCGCGGATGACACCGCGTTCCCGCAGCAGCCGGATGCGCTCGAGGCACGTCGAGGGCGCGATGCCGACCTTGCGGGCGATGTCCCGATTGGTCTGGCGGGCGTCTTCCTGCAGCAACCGCACGATCGCCGAATCAAGTTCGTCCAGCACTGGGCCCTCCGTATCCTCGCCGAATTTCGTTCGGCAGTCCGTCCTGGCTGCCGACTGTCACTCTAACTTCGGCGCTCATGACCGCACATGAGCAGCTCGTAGTCCGCCGAGGCCGTCGATCCGGCATCCCCACGATGGTCGCGATCCATTCGACCGCGCTCGGCCCTGCCGTCGGCGGCTGCCGGTTCAAGCCCTACGGCACGCTCGGAGAAGCCATCGGCGACGTTCTCCGCCTGTCGGCCGCCATGACGGCGAAGTGCGCCGTCGCCGGGCTGGCGTTCGGCGGCGGCAAGAGCGTCATCGCGCCCGAGCCGGGCCGCGTCCTTTCGCCCGAGGAGCGCCGGGCCGTCCTGCTCGACCACGCCGACCTGATCGCCGAGTTCGGCGGCGCCTACCAGGCGGGCCCGGACGTCGGCACCGGCCCGGCCGACATGCTGGTGCTCCGCGAAGCGTCGCCGTACGCCTTCTGCACGCCCGAAACCGCGGGCGGAACCGGTTCCTCCAGCGGCCCGACCGCGCTCGGCGTGCTGGCGGCACTGCGGGCGGCGGCCGGACCGGACCTGACGGACCGCCGGGTGGTGATCAGCGGCTACGGCTCGGTGGGCGCCCACCTCGCGGCGAGCCTCCACGCGGCAGGCGCCGACGTCGTCGTCTCCGACATCGACGCGGAGAAACGGCCCGGGGCCGAAAAGCTGGGCCTGACCTGGGCCGAACCGGAGAAGGTGCTCACCCTCACCGCCGACGTCGTCATCCCGGCGGCGGTCGGCGGGGTGCTCGGCCCGGAGACAGTGGCCCGGCTCGACACGCCGCTCGTCGTCGGGCCCGCCAACAACCAGCTCACTTCCGACACCGTCGCGGACGACCTCGCCGCGCGCGGCATCGTGTGGATCCCGGACTACGTGGCCAGCGCGGGCGGGATCCTGTACACACTTTCGCGCGAGGCCGAGGGCCTGGACCACGAAGCCGCGCTCGCTCGCGTGGAGACGATCGAGGACACCGTGCGCACCCTCCTCGAGGCCGCCGCGGCCAACGCGACCACTCCGCTGCACGAAGCGGCCGCGCTGGCGCGAACCCGGCTCACTTCTGGTGCGGAGCCACGTACTCCTTCGCTTCCGGAGCTTCGAACAACGGCTTGACGTACTTGACGCCGCCCTCGGCGGAGGCATCCGGCGTCGCCGCGTACACCTGGCGCGTCGCCGGCGTTCCCGGCTTCGAGAAGTCGAGCGCCGCGACCAGGTTGTCCGTGCTCGCCGACGTCGTCTGCTTCAGCGCCGCGGCGATGCCGTCGCGCGTCAGGTCCTTGTTGTCGCACGCCTTCTTCAGAACCGCGCCCCACACCTCGCCGACCGCGTAGCCGTACGGGACGCCGCCGTTGGGGGTTTCCTTGTACGCGGCCTTGTACTTCGCCGCGACGTCCTTCGCCTTCGGGATGTCCGCGGAGAACGGCACGCTGCTCGCCACCACCGTCAGCTTGTCGAGCGCGCCGGCGGCCGGGCTCTTCAGCAGCGCCGGGTCGAACGTCGGGTTGTTGCCCAGCACCGGGACGTTCAGCCCGAGCGCCTTGTTCGCCCCGACCGTCGAGCCGGTCTGGGTCGGCGTGGTCGTCAGCACGATCACCTTCACGCCTTCGCCCTTGAGACCGGTGACGACGTTGGTCAGGTCGCTGTCGGTCGAGGTGATCTTGACTTCCTTCAGCGCCAGGTTGTGCTTCTTGGCGTAGAACTGCGAGCCGCGCAGGCCGTTCTTGCCGTACTCGCCGTCGATGTAGATGTGCCCGATCGTGTCGCCGTCCTTGAGCTGCCCCTGCTCCTGCAGGTACGACAGGCCGTCGATGATCTCCAGGTCGTAGGTCGTCCCGACGATCATCACGTACGGGTTGTCGAGCAGCTCGGACGACCACGACGCGGGCGCGGCGGTCGTCTTGTCCGAGGCCAGGTTCTGCTTCAGCGCGGCCACCACCGGCGAGCCCAGCAGCTGCACGAACCCGAGCACCTTCGGCTCGATCTGCGGGTACAGCGTCTTCGCCGTGTCGGCCTTGTAGCCGTGGTCGACCTCCTCGAGCTTGACCTGCCGCCCGCACACGCCACCGGCCGCGTTGAAGTCTTTGGCCCACAGCTCGTTGCCCTGCGTGACGCCGAGGCCGAGGTTCTTGAACACGCCGGACTTGTCGGTCATCACGCCGAGCGTCACCTCGTTCGCCGTCACCCCCTTGCCCGTCTTGACGCCGGAGCTGTCCGGGCCCGACGCGCCCGAGTCGTTCGCTTTCGTGCTGCACGCCGAGAGCGCGAGGACGGCCACCAGCGCCGCCGCCAGGTGTGTGCGTTTCATGGTTCCTCCGGGGGTTGACGGCGAGGTCGGGTGAGCCGGCGGCCGATCGCGGCGAGCCCGCCCGGCTCGAACAGCACGACCAGGATGATCGCGGCGCCGTAGACGAACGAGCTGACCAGGATCGGGGTCAGCGCGCCGTCGCCGGTGCCGGAGAACCAGCCCAGGTCGGCCGAATACAGGGCGAGGACCTGCGGCAGCCCGTTGACGATCAGGGCGCCGACCAGCGCGCCGGTGACCGAGCCGAGGCCGCCGATGATGACCATCGCCAGGTAGGCGATCGAGACGTTGATGCCGTAGGTGCCGAACTCGCTCTCGTCCGGCTTGAGGATGTCGAACCACAGCACGGTCATCGCGCCGGCGAGGCCGCCGTAGGCCGAGGAGACGGCGAACGCGCCCGCCTTGGCCCGCAGCACGCTGACGCCCATCACCGCGGCCGCGGCTTCGTTGTCGCGCACCGCCCGCCAGGAGCGGCCGACCCGCCCGCGGACCGCGCCGCGGGCGATCACGAACGCCAGCACGGTGAGCAGCAGGAACAGGTACCACATCCGCTCGGCCTGCCGGATCGGCACGCCGAGCAGGGTGATCTCCGGCCCGTCGTTGGTGAACGGGAAGCCGAAGAGGGAGAACGGTGCCGGCGCGCGCCCGGTCGACGTCCCGCCGGTGAGCTCCTCCGCGGACTGTCCGAAGTAGAGTCCCAGGAAGACCAGCGCCAGCGAGGCGACGCCGAGGTAGATCCCGCGCAGCCGGCCGGCGACCGGCGCGAAAGCCAGGCCGAGCAGGGCCGCGACGACCACCGCACCGAGCAGCGAGAGGCCGGGGTCGAGACCGAAGCCGACCACCCGCTCGTCCCCGGCCGGTCCGGAGAGGACGGTGTAGGCCGTGCCGCCGGCGAGCAGGAAGAACGCGTGGGCCAGGGAAAGCTGCCCGGCCTGGCCGACCACCAGCGTCAGCCCGATCGCGCCGACCCCGCCGATCATCATGTACTGCCCGGCCTTGAGCCACGCCGCGTCGAGGTACAGCGGCAGGGCGAGCAGGACGACCAGCAGCGCGAGTGAGCCGACCCGGCGGACCAGCCGCGCCGGGCGTCGGCGTGGGCGTGGCGGCGCGGCCGTTTCGGGTGGGGTGTCCACTTCGGACACGGCTTGGTCAGACACGCGTTCGCTCCCTCGTGCCGAACAGCCCCGAAGGCCGCACCACCAGGACCACCAGCATCACCAGGAACACCGCGCTCTTGGAGAAGTCGAACGAGACGTACTGCGCCGACAGCGCTTCCACGATCCCGACGACCAGGCCGCCGACCACCGCGCCCGCCGTCGAGTCGAGGCCGCCGAGGATCGCCGCGGGGAAGGCGGCCAGCGCGATCGAGTGCGTCCCGCGGGAGAGCCCGGCGCCGGAGAAGTCCTGCGTCGCGATGAACAGCACGGCCACCCCGGCGAGCAGGCCGGCGACCAGCCACGCGGTCGCGGTGACGCGCGAGCTGCGGATGCCCATCAGCGCGGCGGCTTCGCGGTTCTCCGCCTGCGCCCGCATGGCCACGCCCCAGTTCGAGTACTTGAAGGCCAGCCAGAACGCCGTGATCAGCACCGCCGCGACGGCGAGCGCGACCAGGTGCGTGCGGAACAGCGTGATCCCGCCGAGCCGGAACGGCTTCGCGTCCCAGGCGTCGCCGAGGAAGGGCAGCGTGACGCCGAGGCGGCGCACGATCTCCTCGGTGACGATGACGTCGACGCCGATGGTGAGCAGGGCCAGGCTGTTCGCGTCGGCGTGCCGGGAGCGCGACAGCAGCAGCCGCTCGACGAGCAGGCCGAGCAGCCCGGCCGAGACGATCCCGGCGAGCGACGCGCCGGCCCAGCCCAGCGCGTCCTTCGACACCACGACGAGGTAGCCGCCGAAGAGCACGAGCGAGCCGTGCGCGAAGTTGACCACCTCGGTGGCCTTGAAGATGATCACGAAGCCCAGCGCCAGCAACGCGAACACCGCGCCCTTGCCGAGGCCGTTCACCACGAGCTGCAGGAAAGTGTTCACACTGCCTCCGTGCCCAGGTAGGCCTTGACGACGTCCGGGTCGGACTGGACCTGCGCCGGGGTGCCGTCGGCGATGCGCCGGCCGAAGTCGAGCACCGTGACCCGGTCGGCGATGCCCATCACCAGGCCCATGTCGTGTTCGACGAGCAGGATCGAAATGCCGAGCTCGGCCCGGATCCCGCTGATCGTGCCGGCCAGCTCGGCGGTTTCGGCCGCGTTCATCCCGGCCGCCGGCTCGTCGAGCAGGAGCAGCACCGGCTCGACGGCCAGTGCGCGGGCGAGGTCGACGCGCTTGACGACGCCGTAGGGGAGCGCCCCGGCCGGAGCGTCGACGACCGCTTCGAGCCCGAGGAACGCGCAGATCTCCCGCGCGCGCTCGGCGTGCCGGCGTTCGGCGCGGACCGTCCACGGCAGCCGCAGCCCGACTTCGAGGAACCCGCCGCGGGTGAGCGCGTGCCGGCCGAGCATGACGTTGTCCAGCACGGTCGAGCCGGGGGAGAGGGCCGCGTTCTGGAAGGACCGCCCGACGCCGAGCCCGGCCAGCTTGTGCGGCGCGAGCCCGGTGAGGTCGGTGTCCCCGAGCCGCACGCGCCCGCTGCCGGCCCGGTAGAGGCCGCTGATCACGTTGAAGCAGCTGGACTTCCCGGCGCCGTTCGGCCCGATCAGCGCGTGCAGCGAACCGGGGGTGACGGTGAAGCTCACGTCGTCGAGCGCGCGGATCCCGCCGAATCGGAGCGAAACGGCTTCGACGCGCAGCTCCGGCGGCGTCATCCGGCCCACCTCGACAGGGTCCGGCCCGCCAGGCTCCGGCGTGCGGTCTCCGCCTCGGCTTCGGCGGTTTCCGGCGATTCGGCGTGCCCGCCGAGGTAGAGCCGCTGGACGTCCTGGCTGGCGGCGAGCTCGGCCGCCGTCCCGGCCAGCGCCACCCGGCCCACTTCGAGGACCACGGCGTGGTCGGCGACGTTCAGTGCCATCACGGCGTTCTGCTCGACCAGCACGACGGCGGTGCCCTGGTCGTGGATTTCGCGGATGGTCCGGCCGATCTGCTCGACGACCTTCGGCGCGAGGCCCAGCGACGGCTCGTCGAGCAGCAGCAGCTTCGGCGCGGACATCAGCGCCCGGCCGATGGCCAGCATCTGCTGCTCGCCACCGGACAGCAGGCCCGCGCGCTGCTTGGCGCGTTCGGTGAGCACCGGGAACAGCTCGCCGACCCGCTCGCGTGCGCCGGCCCGCTCGGCCGCGGTCCGGGCGCCGATGCCGCCGGCCCGCAGGTTCTCCTCGACGGTCATCCGGGCGAACACCTGCCGCCCTTCGGGCACGCCGACGACGCCGAGCCGGACGATCCGGGCGGGGTCGAGCTTGCCGAGCGCGTGGCCGGCGTAGCGGATCTCGCCGGCGTCGATCGCGCCCCGGTGCATCCGGAGGGTGCCGGAGACGGCCCGGAGCAAAGTGGACTTCCCGGCCCCGTTGCTGCCCAGCACGGCCAGCACGCCGTCGGCGGAGACGTCGAGGTCGATCCCGTGCAGGGCGGCCGTCGACCGGCCGTACCGCACCCGCAGGCCACGCACGGTCAGCACGAACTCACTCCGGAACGCAAGGGGCCTCCTCCGCTCGTGTGACGTGAGTCACGGTCGGTGGCGGTCATCCTGCGATCAGACGTGGCTCCCGGACACCCCCACCTGGAGACCCCGCGGGCTACGAAACGGACACGGTCTGCCGCGGCTGTCGTGAGTGGTAAGGCGGGTTCTAACCCGCCTT
>NZ_JBSGJD010000353.1:0-7618 GCF_053605405.1 Amycolatopsis sp. NPDC003861 | reverse complement strand
CCGCTGCCCCGGCGGGCCGGCCGCCGGCCCGGGCGGCAGCTCACCCAGCACCGGGCGGAACCGCAGCCGCGTCGCGTCTTTGACGACGAATCCGTCCGCGGACGCTTCGCCGGGCACCTCGGCCTGACACCCGGCGAGGAGGAGGGCGGCGGCAGCTGCGAGGAGGATCCGCACAAGGAGTCATCCTGGTGGAAAAGCGGACTTCCGGGAAGCGCGGTCAAAGCGGTTCTTGGTACATGGCCAGGACTCGCTGCAGCTGCGCTATCCGCCGCTGCGCCTCCTCCAGCCGGCTCTCCAGCTTCTCCCGCTCACGGCGCTCGTACTCGGCCCGGGTGAAGTGCAGTTCCATGAAGTCGACGACCCGGCCCAGCTGGTGCCGGCTGTCCTTCGACTCGGCCGCGACGAGCTCGACCTGCTCTTCGGCCTGGCGTCGGGCCTGGTTGATCTCCGCCAGCTCGACCCGCATGTTCTCGATGTGCGCACGTTCGCGACCGTGCAGGACGTGCAGATCCTGCTCGCGCTGCACGTCACCCGGCGAGACCACCGCTCCGGCCACCGCCCGGCCGGCGCGCAACCGTTCCAGGTCCGCTTCCAGCTGCCGGCACTTGGTCTCCTCGCGGGCCAGGCGGGCCGCCAGGTCCTGCTCCCGCCGCCGCAGATCGGACACCTCCTGCCGGGCTTCGGCGAGGCGGTCGCCCAGGTCGCGGGAGAAGTCGTCGAAGTCGTTCCGGACCACGACCAGATCGAGCTCCTGCGGGCCGGTGCTCGTCTCCAGCCGGGCGCGGGCCCGCTGCCACGGGCCGAGCGCTTCGCTGGGCAACCCGCACGCGAGCAGGATCGTCACCAGCTGGTGCTCGCGAGGCAGCCGGGTGCCGTTGAACAGGTCGGTCATGGTCGATTTGGCCAGCGACTTCGGGCGGTTCGACGACGACCTGGCCAGTTCGTCGTACGTCATCCCCGAGCGCGACCGGACCTGCCGCAGCAAGCCGGCGAAGTCGGCGACGCTGTTCGCCTGCTCCGGCACCAGATCGCCGAACAGGCCGGAAGAGGGGGAAACGACCACATCAACCGGTCGCACCAGCCGACCGGCGTGTTACGCGTCCCGTTCCGGCCCGTCCGCTCCCGTTCGCATCGTTCCGGCTTCGTTCGGATCGCTGTGGAACGCGCGGCGGATCGGGTCTTCTGGAGACATGAACTCCTCGAGCACCACGAACTCCGCAGTCCTGTTCGATTTCCTGAAGTGGGTGATGAGCTCCCGGGCCCGCTCGAAGGACATGCGCAAGCTGCTCTGCGTCGCCGGCGGTATCGCGGCGATCCTGATCGGCGTCCTCGTCGTGGGCCTGGCCGTGTCCGGCCTGTCCTCCGCCGCGGCCGGGGTGCTCTGCGGCGCCGTCGGCCACCGGTTCCGCGGCCGGAGACGCAGGGGCCGGGACGACGTCACTCCTCGGGCGGGAACAGGCGCGGCATGAAGGCCAGCATCAGCGCCGACCAGACCACGTGCGTCAGCAGCGGCGCCTGCACCCCGCCCGACCGGCCGCGCTGCCACGCGAACAACGTGCCCATCACCGCCGAGGCCAGCACCAGCGCCGGATTCCGGGTCGCCGTCGTGGAAAGCACGTACACCGCCGTGGCCACCCGGGCCCCCGACGCGTCGTACAGGGCTCCGCGGAAGAAGACCTCCTCCGCCGCTCCCGTGACCAACGTCGTCGCCGCCACCGAGGCCGTCGGGCCACGGCGGGCGTGGTCCAGGACCCCGGCGATCGCGCGGCGCAGCAGCGGGATGCGGCGGGCCACCAGCGCGCACCCGTAGAACACGCCGAACGCGCCCGCGCCCACGGCCACCGGCTGGACGACGTCCGCGCTCCCCCGGCGGACCGGCCCGGCGGCCCGGGCCCCGGCGAGCCAGGTGGCCGCGACCGAGGCCGTCAGCACGTGGAAGCGGCGGGAGCCGGGGCGGCTGGCCAGCGACGCGCCGAGCAGGCCGGATCCGGCGGCGGTCACCGCGGCGAGGAGCGGCTTCACGCCGGCCGCCGGCTCTTCGCGCGCTCGCCCAGGGCCTGCAGCACCGCTTCGTCGTAGCCCATCGGCTCGAAGTCGACGATCCGGCGGATCGCGTCGTCGCGGACCACGACCTCGTTGGTCATCGAGTCGATCAGTGCCCGCCCGGTCGTGACGTCGATGTCGGTCACCAGCGACAGCCAGTACGACGAAAGCCGCGGGGACAGCAGCGGGACCGGCAGGATCACCAGCGGCCGGCCCTCGATCGCCGCCACCCGCTGCAGCATGTCGCGGTAGGCCAGCACTTCCGGGCCGCCGATGTCGAACGTCCGGCCCGCGGCCTCCGGGTGGTCGAGCACCCCGACGAGGTAGCGGACGACGTCGGCGATCGCGATCGGCTGCGTCCGCGTGGTGACCCAGCGCGGGGTCACCATCGCCGGCAGGTGCTCGACCAGCTGCCGGGTCAGTTCCCACGACGTGCCGCCGTGGCCGATCACGATCCCGGCGCGCAGCACGGTCACCGGCACGCCGGACTCCCCGAGCAGCCGTTCGACCTCGCGCCGGCTGGCCAGGTGCTCCGACAGCGCATCGTCGTCGTCCCCGAGCCCGCCGAGGTAGACGATCCGG
Organism: Amycolatopsis sp. NPDC003861; assembly: GCF_053605405.1. Classification (NCBI taxonomy): domain Bacteria; kingdom Bacillati; phylum Actinomycetota; class Actinomycetes; order Pseudonocardiales; family Pseudonocardiaceae; genus Amycolatopsis; species Amycolatopsis sp. NPDC003861. Next base: position 4,993 of record NZ_JBSGJD010000353.1, on the reverse strand, counting down.
TGCAGGCCTTCCGCGGCCCGGGCGAACGCGCGCGCGGCATCGGCGTCACGGCGCTTGAAGTCCGCACTGTCGAGTGAATGCACGAGGTAGTACGCGGCTTCGACGCCCTTGAGCGCGTCCCGCAGCGAACCGACGTCGGCGACGTCGCCGCGGACGGCTTTCCCGGCGCCGCGGTACTTCGCCGGGTGGCGGGTCATCGCGAGCACCTCGTGGCCGGCCGCCTCCAGCGCCGGGCACAACCGGCTGCCGACGAACCCCGACGCCCCTGCCACCAGCACCCGCATGCCCGCGACGTTAGCCGGGACGGCCTTCGCGCGCAGATCGTCCGCCGCCGGCGAAGCAGACCGCGGCGACGACCCCGGCGCACCCGATCAGCTGCGCCCACCCGGGCGTCTCCCCGAGCAGGCCGACGCCGAGCAGGACCGCGCCGACCGGCTGCAGCAGCATCAGCGTCGCCCCGGTGGTCGCGGACATCCGGGGCAGCGCGGCGGAGATGAGCAGCCAGCCCGCCAGCTGGCCGACGCCGGCGAGCGCGATCAGCCAGCCGAACGCGGGCCGGCCCGGCGTCAGGTCGAGCGTGCCGGTCGGGACGCCGAGCACGACGGCGACCACCCCGGCGGAGACCGTCGCCAGCGCCAGCGAGTGCGCTTGCGTGCCGGTGCCGCCGCTGAGCCGGATCAGGAAGAGGTAGCCGGCGTACCCGGCGCCGGCCAGCAGCGCCGCGACCGCGCCGGTGACCGGGTCCGGGCCGAACGAGCCGGTGCCGGCGAAGCCGCCGGCCAGCACGATCCCGGCGAGCAGCACGGGCACCGCGGTGAGGAACCGCTTCGACGGCCGTTCGGCCAGGAACGCGAAGGCCAGCAGCGGCACGATCACCACCTGCACGGCGAGGAGCACGGTCGCGATGCCGGCGCCGACCCGCGGGATCGCTTCGCCCCAGAGCACGAAGTCCAGGCCGAGCCCGGTCCCGGCCAGCAGCGGGAGGAGCACCCGGCGCCGACCGGGTGTGCGCCGTTCGCGCCCGGCCAGCAGGAGCAGCACCGGCAGGGCGAGCAGGCAGCGCCAGAAGGCACTCGTACTGCCGCTGACGTGCGAAACCTTGATGAAGACCGACGACAGCGAGATGCAGAAGCTGCCGAGGGCGGCGAGCAGCCGCGGGTCGAGGCGGCGGGTGAGCGTCGGGGCGGTCGTGAGCACGTCTTCAGCGTGCGGGCGCCGACTGTCAAGGACAAGCGAATGTTTCTGCCTGGAATTCGGTAGCATCGCTACCGTGTTCGGACTCGAGCGGATGCGGGCGTTGCACGCGGTCGCGACCCACGGCTCGGTCGCCGCGGCGGCCGAATCCCTGCACGTCACGCCGTCCGGGGTGTCCCAGCAGCTGGCGAAGCTGGAGCGCGAGGCCGGCCAGCCGCTGCTGGAGCCGCGCGGCCGCGGTGTCCGGCTGACGAAGGCGGGCCAGGTGCTGGCCGGGCACGCGGAGCGGATCCTCGCCCAGGTCGCCGAGGCGAAGGCGGACCTGGAGCTGCTGCGCGACGACGTCATCGGGCCGCTGCGGATCGGCGCGATCCCGACGACGGTCCACGCGCTGCTCCCGCCCGCGCTGGCCACCCTCGCCGCGCAGCACCCGCGGCTCGCGGTGACGCTGCACGAGGGCGAGGCCGAGCAGACGATGCCGCGTGTGCTGGCCGGCGACCTCGACGTCGCGGTGCTGGAGAGCTGGACCGACCACCCGACGTTGATCCCGCCGTCGGCGGCGAGCAGCACGCTGTTCTCCGACGTCGCCGACCTCGCCCTGCCGGCCGGGCACCGGCTGGCCCACCGCAAGGCGGTCGACCTGTCCGAAGTGGACGATCTACCGTGGATCGGCTGGAGCGCGGGTTCGGGGTGCCACGGGTGGCTCGTCCGGGTGCTGCGCAAGCAGCGGATGGAGCCGCGGATCAGCTGCACGGTCGGCGGCTACCCGACCCAGCTGGCCCTGGTGGCGGGCAACCTCGGCGCGGCGCTGGTCCCGCGGCTGGCCCGCGACCGCGTGCCGGAGGGGGTGCGGATCCTGACCACGCGGCCGGCGCTGAGCCGCACGATCCACGCGGTCTGCCGGGCGGGCGAGGAGGACCGCGGGGCGGTGCGGGCCTGCCTGGAAGCGCTGCGGGCGGCGTCGGCGCGGTTCGAAAGCGCGGGCCGGGTCACCGGCTGAGCCGCGCCACCATCTCGGTCACCAGCCGGCCCGGGCGCCGGTGGTGCACCAGGAAGATCTCCCGCTCCGGCCGGGCGTCCGCCGCGTCGCGGACCTCGACACGGGCCGGCCCGACCCGCTCGAGCACGCTCTCCGGCACGAACGCGATGCCCAGCCCGGCTTCCACCAGCGCCACGATCACCTGGTAGTCCCGCGTCTCGTACGCCACCCGCAGCGCCACGCCGGCGGCGTCGGCGAGCTGCTCCAGGCACGCGCGGTTGGGCACGCCCGGGCTGCCGGAAATCCAGTCCTCCGCGGCCAGCGCCCTCAGGGTGAGCCGGCGGGCGCGCGCCTTCGCGTGCCCCTTCGGCAGGATCAGCCGGAACCGCTCCGAACGCAGCAGCGACCGCTGCAGGCCGCGCGGGTCGGGCAGTGGTGCGCCGGGGTACCGGTGGGTGATCAGCAGGTCGAGTTCGCGGGAGCTGACCAGGCCGTACCCGTCCGGCGGCTCGAGGTCGCGCAGCCGCAGCGCCACGCCGGGGTGGTCCCGGCGGAAGCCGGCGAGCGCGGCCGGCACCAGGGTCATGCCCGCGCTCGCGAACGTGCCGACGGTGAGCTCCTCGTCGAGCAGCGCCCGGACCGTCCGCTCGGCCGTCCGCAGCTCCCCGACGATCGCCTCGGCGTGGACGAGCAGCGCCTCCCCGACCGGCGTGAGCGTGACGCCGCGGGCGTGGCGGTCCAGCAGGCGGGCACCGACGTCGCGCTCCAGCTTCGCCAACTGCTGGGAGACGGCGGACGGCGTGAAGGAAAGCCGTTGCGCGGCCGCGGCGATCGAGCCGGCGTGGGCGACCTCGGCCAGCACGGCCAGGCGGTGGGCGTCGAGCACGGAAGCCTCCAGCCATAAGTCCTGCTTAATCCAGCATAGAAGACGTCGCTGGTGCTTACGGCGGGCCGCGCGCATGCTGGAGCCATGATCAGCACTGCGGATGTCGAACGGGCGGCCGCGCGCATCGAGGGCCGGGTCCGCCGGACGCCGGTGCTCGCCGCGGACGAAGGCGTGTGGTTCAAGCTGGAGCAGTTGCAGCACACCGGGTCGTTCAAGGCCCGCGGCGCCTTCAACCGGATCATCGCCGCGGGCGAGCAAACCGGCGTCGTGGCCGCTTCGGGCGGCAACGCCGGCCTCGCCGTCGCCTACGCCGCCTCGGAATTCGGCCTCCCGGCACGGGTCTACGTCCCGGCGACCGCGCCCGCCGTGAAGGTCGCGAAGCTCCGGCAGCTCGGCGCGACGGTGGAATTGGTCGGCGAGAAGTACGCCGACGCCTACGACGCGGCCGTGAAGCACGCGGCCGACTCCGGCGAGCTCTTCTGCCACGCCTACGACCAGCCGGACATCTGCGCCGGGCAGGGCACCCTCGGCCTCGAACTGCTGGAGCAGGCCGGCGACCTGGACACGATCCTGGTCGCGGTCGGCGGAGGTGGCCTGCTGGCCGGCGTCGCCGCCGCGGTCGAAGGCCGGGCGCGGGTGGTCGGCGTCGAGCCCCGCACGATCCCGACGCTGCACTCCGCCTTGGCCGCGGGTGAGCCGGTCGCGGTCGACGTCGCCGGCATCGCCGCCGATTCTCTGGGCGCGACCCGGCTCGGTGACATCGCCTTCGCCGTCGCCACCCGCACGGACGCGGGCTCGGTGCTGGTGGACGACACCGCGATCGCCGAAGCGCGGGCGGCGTTGTGGGACCGCTACCGCCTCGCCGTCGAACCCGGTGGGGCGACCGCGTTCGCCGCCCTGCTCTCCGGCGCCTACCGGCCGGCGCCGGGCGAGCGCGTGGCCGTCCTGCTCTGCGGCGCCAACACCGACCCCGCCACGCTCACTTCCCCGACAGCCGCGCCACCACCGGGGCGAACTCTTCGAGGAACGCGCCGTTGACGCTGAAGTAGGACACGCCCTGTTCCTCGCGGCGGCGTTCGAGCTCGGCCACCATCTCGTCGACGTCGCCGCGGAGCAGGCCGAGGGAGTCGTGCTCGATGAGCGTCTCGGCGTCGACGCCGATGAAACCGCGGATCCACGGCGGCACCTCGGTGCCGACGACCCAGATGTTCATCGCGAACTCGATGTCGCGATCACCGGCGGCGGAACGGACTTCCTCGACGTGCCCGGTCATCTCCTCGCGGGTGGTCAGCACGCCGCCGGCCATCGTGACGATGTCGGCCTTCAGCCCGGCGAGGCGGCGCACCTTCGGCCCGCCGGCGGCGATCATCACCGGCGTGTGCCCGCCGCCGTCGAGCCGGCGGACGTGGTCGACCGTCTCGGAAACCGCGTCGAGCCGGTCCTGTCCCGAACCGTACGGGAGCCCGAGTTCCCCGGCCTGCTGACGCATTTCCGGCCGCCCGGTGCCGAGCCCGAGCTCGAACCGGCCGTCGGTGACGACGGTCAGGCTGTGCGCTTCCCAGGCCGCCGCGCGCGGCGTGCGCAGCGGGCTGGCCAGGACGAACGAGCCGACGCGCAGCTCGGTGGTCGCCGCGGCGGCCGCGGCGAGGGCGGCGGTCGGTGTCGGCATGTTCAGGTTGTCCGGGCACAGCACGGTCGAGTAGCCGAGTTCTTCGGCCCGGCGAGCGGTGGCCAGCCACTTCGCGCCGCCCTCGGTCGCGCCCGCGACCACGCCGAACCGGAACGCCTTCTGCGGCATCGGAACACCCCCACGTCGTTGGTCCTCCGATCAAACCACCGGTGCCCCCGGCCGTGCCAACACCGCCCGGCGCACCACCCCCGGCAGCCCCGCGTGTAAAACAACCACGTGTACAAGGTGACCAGCGGGCCGGCGG
>NZ_JBSGJD010000352.1:0-7650 GCF_053605405.1 Amycolatopsis sp. NPDC003861 | reverse complement strand
ATTACGAGTTCATAGATTTTTTTATTGTCGTTCTTACGTGTGCTCTTCCGTTCTCGCCGATCCTGGCGAGCACGCCCCTCTTTCGCGTTTGTTCTGGGGGTCGGACCCCCAGACCCCCGCCAGGGGGGCTTCGCCGCCCCTGGACCCCCCTGCGGGTGGCCGGGTTTTTACTTGAGCCAGGCTTCTGTCTCTCCTGTTGTGTTTGCTATGTAGCCGTCTGGGCGGATCAGGATCTTCTCCAGGTTGGGCCAGGGGAGGGTTGTTACCTCTGCTACGAGTACCTCTTTGTGGGGGGTTTGGGTTGGGGTTTTTGTCAGCAGGACCCAGTTTCCTTTGTGGAATAGGGCGCTTGCGTGGCCTTCTTCCAGGGGGAAGTCGGGGAGGCGGGTTCCTGCTGGGGGGTGGGTTTCCGTTGTCGGGTACTGGATGTCGAGGCCTGAGATCATTCCTGACAGGTGGTGCTGGACCTCGGGGAGTGCGGTCAGGTCTCGGACGAGGGCCCTCAACGCCAGCTGGTTCGGGGTGGTGGGGATCAAGGCGTTCTGGGCCGCCACGTTCTGCAGGACGTCCTGGGCCACCTTGCGGCGCTCCGCTTCGTAGGTGGCCAGGAGACCCGGCGCCGCTCGGTTGCGGAGCTCGGCCGCCAGCTTCCAGCCCAGGTTCATCGCGTCCTGGATCCCCAGGTTGAGGCCCTGGCCGCCGGCCGGGAAGTGGATGTGGGCCGCGTCGCCCGCCAGCAGGACCCGGCCCACCTGGTAACTCGCGGCCAAGCGGCTGTCGTCCGAGAAACGGGATGCCCAGCGGATTTCGGCGACCTCCGCCTCCGGGCCGAAGCGTTCCGCGACCGCCTCGTGGACCTCCTCGGGCGTCACCGGAGCCCGGAGGTTCTCCGGCCGGTTCAGACGGTCCCCGAAGCTGATCCGGTACAGGTTCGGCTCGGCCAGGGGAATCACGCCGATGAACTTCCCCGGGCTCTGCGACGTCACCATGTTCGTCATCGAGCGCCACTGCGTCGGCGCCCCCGGAGGCGTCTTCGCGAACAGCACGTCCGCCGCCACGCCGTGGCCCCGACCCTCGATGCCCTCGAACCGCAGGTTCAGCGCCTTGCGCACCGTGCTGCGGCCGCCGTCGCAGCCCACCAGGTACTTCGCCCGCACACACAGGTCGTCCGCCGTGATCGTGACGCCGCCGGCGTCCTGGACGAAACCGGTCAGCTCGTGGCCCCGCCGCACCCGGACGCCCTGTTCGTTCAGGCGCTCCTCCAACGCCGCTTCGACCTCCGCCTGCGGGATGCCCAGCTGGTACGGGTGCCGGGTGTCCCAGCTCGCGTAGCTCACCGGGAGCACCGCGAAGTGTCCGTCTGCGACAGTCGCGAACGAGCGGTCCTCCGCCCGGCCCAGCAACCCGCGCAGATCCAGGACTTCCGCCGTTCTCGGCTGGAGGTTCAGCGCCTTCGACAGCCCCGTTCGCTCGTGCATCCGCTCGAGCACCTGAACGTCCACTCCGGCCAACGCCAGCTCGTTCGCCAGCATCAGGCCCGTCGGGCCCGCGCCGGCCACCACCACCTCTGCGGTCAGCTCCTGCATCCCCAGCTCCTTAACAACGTTAAATTGACCTGCCCCGAGAATGCCCTTAACATCGTTAAGCTGTCAAGCCGGGAGTGCGAGGAGACTGCGGAACATGGCCCTGACCAGGCAAGACATCGCGCGATCCGGGCTGAAGCTGCTCAACGACGTCGGGCTCAACGGCCTCACGCTCCGGCTGATCGCCGCCGACCTGGGCGTCAAGGCGCCCGCGCTGTACTGGCACATGAAGAACAAGCAGGAGCTCCTGGACGAGATGGCGACGCAGATGTACCGCGACTCCGTGGCCGACCGGCAGCCGCCGGCGTCGGCGGGGGAGTGGGAAGCCGCCGCGCACAGCGCCCGGGCGCTGCGGCGGATGATGCTCGCCTACCGCGACGGCGGAAAGGTTTTCGCCGGCACGTACCTCGGCGACATGAGCCTGGTCGGCGAGCACCCGCTGCGCCGGAGCATCGAGGCCGGGCTCGACGAGGGGCGGGCGAGCCGGGCGACCTTCACCGTCTACTGCTTCGTCATCGGCTACGTGATCGAGGAGCAGGCCGTGCGGCCCATGCCCGGGGAGTTCGACGAGCGCTACCGCGAGTCGGCGGGCGAGGCCGTGCTGGGCGATGCCGACGCGCGCTTCGAGGACGGGCTGACCATGGTCCTCAGTGGAGCCCGCCACTGGCTCGAGACGGCGTAACGGCAGGTCAGGACGTTTCGGTACCCCGGTGCAAAGCCGTTGGCGACCCCGTGTAATCTATTCGAGTACCACAACGGCGCGGGGTGGAGCAGCTCGGTAGCTCGCTGGGCTCATAACCCAGAGGTCGCAGGTTCAAATCCTGTCCCCGCTACCACTGAGAGGCACGTTTCCGGGAAATCTGGAAACGTGCCTCTTTTGTCATGCCGGATCGGCTTTCGCTGCCGACTTTTCCGTCCGGCGCGCGAAAAACTGCGGATCCCACGATGTGGACGCACCGCCGGGGTGGTTGCGGTGCGTGTCCGACGTGCGCCAAGCCGGGGATCGCCGCCCGCCGAACTCACCTGCCTGGCCGTGCCGGGGCGGCCCGCGTGCGTCTGGTTGGACCAAAAATCCCTGGGAGCGGTTGCAGAGCGTGTTCACGTCCACAGTGGACCGGGTCGCATTGGGCCGAACGAGGGGATCTGTCTAGCCACAATGGACAGATCCGCTGACCACTGTGGACACAGCGGCTGATAAGTGGGAATCTAGGGGGCGTGTCCGAATTGAATGCAACAGCCGCCGCCCTGCTCGGTCTGCTCCACGACGGTCCCGCCACCGGCGGGCAGCTCGTCGCCGGAGCCGGAGAGCGGTTCGGTGCCTTCTTCAGCGTCACCCGCAGCCAGGTGTACCGGGAGCTCCCGGCGCTGTCCAAGGAAGGCCTCGTCCGGCTCGGCAAGCAGGGCCCGCGCTCCAGCCAGCAGTACCTGATCACCGCCGCCGGCAAGAAGGCCTTCAAGGCCTGGCTGACGTCCGAGGCCGGCCCCGACCACCTGCGCAGCCCGCTCATCCTGCGGCTCGTGCACGCGGGGTCGCTGACCGCGAAGCAGCGCCAGTCGCTGCTGGAGTCGGCCCGGACGAGCTACAGCCAGCAGCTCGACGACGCCCGGGCGGCCACGAAGGCGGCCGAGGGGCCGTACGAGAAGGCCGTCGCCGAGTTCGCCCAGGCCCAGGCCAAGGCCGCGTTGAAGCTGCTCGACGCCATCCCCGCGGCCTGAGGTTCGCGCGCCCACGACCGGTCCTCGCAACCGGTCGTGGGTTTTGCCGTAACCTTGACAAACGTGAGTGATGAGTTCGACGCGGCCCTGCGGGACCTGACCGGCAAGCTGACGCAGATCGAGTCGGTGATGGACCTGGACGCGCTGCGTGCCCAGGTGGCCGACCTGGAGCAGCAGGCCTCGAGCCCCACCCTCTGGGACGACCCGGAGGCGGCCCAGAAGGTCACCAGCCAGCTGTCCCACCGGCAGGGCGAGCTGAGGCGCGTCTCCGACCTGCGCCAGCGGCTCGACGACCTCGGCGTGCTGTACGAGCTCGCCGAGGCCGAAGGCGACGCCGGCAGCATGGGCGAGGCCGAGAGCGAGCTCGCCGACCTGGGCAAGTCCATCGACGGCCTCGAGGTCCGCACCCTGCTCTCGGGCGAGTACGACGACCGCAACGCCGTCGTCACCATCCGCTCCGAGGCCGGTGGCGTCGACGCGGCCGACTTCGCCGAGATGCTGCTGCGCATGTACCTGCGCTGGGCGGAGCGCCACGGCTACCCGACCGACGTCTACGACATCTCCTACGCCGAAGAGGCGGGCATCAAGTCGGCGACGTTCAAGGTGAGCGCCCCCTACGTCTACGGCACCCTCTCGGTCGAGCAGGGCACCCACCGGCTCGTCCGGATCTCGCCGTTCGACAACCAGAGCCGCCGCCAGACGTCGTTCGCGCACGTCGAGGTGCTGCCCGAGGTCGAAGAGGTCGACCACGTCGACATCCCGGAAAAGGACATCCGGGTCGACGTCTACCGCTCGTCGGGCCCCGGTGGCCAGAGCGTCAACACGACCGACAGTGCGGTGCGCATCACGCACATCCCGACGAACATCGTCGTCTCCTGCCAGAACGAGAAGTCGCAGCTGCAGAACAAGGCGGCCGCGATGAAGGTCCTCCAGTCGCGGCTGCTGCAGCGCAAGAAGGAAGAAGAGCGCAAGGAGATGGACGCGCTCAAGGACGGCGGCTCGAGCTGGGGCAACCAGATGCGCTCCTACGTCCTGCACCCGTACCAGATGGTGAAGGACCTGCGGACCGAGTTCGAGGTCGGCAACCCGACCGCGGTGCTCGACGGCGACATCGACGGCTTCCTCGACGCCGGCATCCGCTGGCGGAAGCAGACGACCACGGTGTGATCGGCGCGGGGGGTGTTTGCGCGACCGCTCACCGTACGCAAACACCCGCTGCTCCACCCGGGTGGACCGGGCAACCGGGGCTTCACGAGACCGGTGGGTAGTATGCCGAATCGTGATCCGGCTCGAAGAGGTTTCCAAGGTCTACAAGACCTCGACGCGGCCCGCGCTCGAGCGGGTGTCCGTCGACATCGAAAAGGGTGAGTTCGTCTTCCTCATCGGTCCCTCGGGATCGGGGAAGTCGACCTTCCTCCGGCTTCTGCTGCGCGAAGAGACGCCCAGCAAGGGCCGCGTGATGGTGTCCAACTTCGACGTCGCCAAGCTGGCCCGCCGCCGGGTCCCCCGCCTGCGGCAGACCATCGGCTGCGTCTTCCAGGACTTCCGGCTGCTGGCGAACAAGACCGTCGCCGAGAACGTCGCGTTCGCCCTCGAGGTGATCGGCAAGCCGGGCCCGACCATCAAGAAGGTCGTCCCCGAGGTGCTGGAGCTCGTCGGCCTCGACGGCAAGGCCGACCGGCTCCCCAACGAGCTCTCCGGTGGTGAGCAGCAGCGCGTCGCGATCGCGCGCGCGTTCGTGAACCGCCCGCTGGTGCTGCTCGCCGACGAGCCGACGGGGAACCTGGACCCCGACACCAGCCAGGACATCATGCTGCTGCTGGAGCGGATCAACCGCACCGGCACCACGGTCCTGATGGCCACCCACGATCACTCCATCGTGGACTCCATGCGGCGCCGAGTCGTCGAGCTGCAGCTCGGCCGGGTGATCCGCGACGACGCCCGCGGCGTCTACGGCATCGGTCGCTGACCACCCCGCCCTTCAACGACCCCGACCCCAAGGACCTGCACCCGCCATGCGCGCCAGTTTCGTCTTCAGTGAGGTAGTCACCGGCCTGCGCCGGAACGTCACGATGACCATCGCGATGATGCTGACCACGGCCGTCTCGCTCGCCATGCTCGGCGGCGGTCTCCTCGCCGTCCGGACGATCGACAAGATGAAGTCCAACTTCCTCGCCGACGTCGAGGTTTCGGTCTACCTCACCGACGACATCAGCGCGAACGACCGGAACTGCACGCAGGCGCTGTGCCAGTCGCTGCGGACGTCGCTGCAGAGCAACAACGGTGTCGAGTCGGTCGTGTTCGAGAACCGCGACCAGGCCTTCGACCGGTTCAAGAAGATCTTCGAGAGCCAGCCGGAACTGATCGCCCTCACCGGTCCCGAGTCGCTGCCCGCGTCGCTGCACGTGAAGCTGAAGGACCCGGACCGCAGCGACGCGATCGTGCAGGAGTACGCGAACAAGCCGGGCGTGCGCAAGGTCGACGACCAGAAGAAGTTCCTCGACCGCGTCTTCAACGCCTTCAACGGGGTCCGCAACATGGCCTTCGGCGCCGCGCTCATCATGGCCATCGCCGCGCTGCTGCTGATCGCCAACACGATCCAGGTGTCCGCGTTCACCCGCCGCACCGAGGTCGGCATCATGCGGCTGGTCGGCGCGACGCGGTGGTACACGCAGCTGCCGTTCCTCCTGGAGGCGGTGGTCGCCGGCGTGGTCGGTGCGGTCCTCGGGATCATCATGCTGGTGCTGACCAAGGCGAGCTTCCTCGACTCGGTGTTCACCGGCGACGTCTTCCCGAAGATCACCATGCTGGAACTGCTGTTCCCGGTCGCGCCGATCCTGCTCGGGGTGTCCGTGGTGATCTCCGCCATCACCGGGTACGTCACGCTGCGGCTGTACGTCCGGCACTAGCTTTAACCGGCTGCTTGTCACCGTCGGAATCACGTAGAGTGGTCGTATGCCCAAGGAACGTGGCCAGAAGGTGATCGTGTCGAACCGCAAGGCGCGGCACGATTACTCCATCCTCGACACCTACGAGTGCGGTCTCGTGCTCGTCGGCACCGAGGTCAAGAGCCTGCGCGAGGGCAAGGCGTCCCTGGCGGACGCGTTCGCGACGGTCGACGACGGCGAAGTGTGGCTGCGCAACGTGCACATCCCGGAGTACACGCAGGGCACGTGGACCAACCACATGCCGCGGCGCACCCGGAAGCTGCTGCTGCACCGGCGGGAGATCGAGAAGCTCATCGGCAAGACCAAGGAGAGCGGGCTCTCGCTGGTGCCGCTGTCGATGTACTTCAAGGACGGCAAGGTCAAGGTCGAGATCGCGCTGGCCCAGGGCAAGAAGGCCTACGACAAGCGGCAGGCGCTCGCCAAGCGGGACGCGGATCGCGACATCAGGAAGGCGATGGGCCGCGCGCTCAAGGGCCGGTTCACGGAGTGACGCCCGGCCCGGCCTCCGACGCGGACATCGCGCGCTGGACGGCGTCGCTGGGCCTGCCGGGCCTGGTCGACCTGCACGTCCACTTCCTGCCCAAGCCGGTGATGGACAAGGTCTGGGCGTACTTCGACCAGGCCGCGACGCACTACGGCACTGAGTGGCCGGTGTTCTACCGGACGTCCGAAGAGGAGCGGCTGGCGACACTGCGGTCGCTCGGCGTCACGCGCTTCGCACCGCTGGTCTACCCGCACAAGCCGGGGATGGCGCAGTGGCTGACCGACTGGGCGCTCGAGTTCGCCGCGCGGGTGCCGGACGCGGTGCCGACCGGGACGTTCTACCCCGAGCCCGGCGCCGGGTCCGCTGTGGACGGTGCGCTGCGCGCCGGCGCCCGGGTGTTCAAGGCGCACGTGCAGGTGGGCGCCTACGACCCGCGGGACGACCTGCTGAAGCCGGTGTGGGGTGCCCTCGCCGACGCCGGCGTCCCGGTCGTCGTCCACTGTGGACACGGTCCGTTGCGGGGCGACTTCACCGGGTTGTCGGTCTTCGGGGAGGTGCTGGCGCGGCACCCGAACCTGACGGCGGTGCTCGCGCACGCGGCGATGCCGGAGTTCGGCGCGGCGTTCGACCTGATGGCGAAGTACCCGCGGGTGCACCTGGACACCACGATGGTCGGGGTGCCGTTCGCCGAGGCGATGTCGCCGCTGCCGCCGGACTGGACCGCGCGGCTGGCCTCGGTCGCCGACCGGGTCGTGCTCGGCACGGACTTCCCGAACATCCCGTACTCCTACGCGACGCAGCTGCAGGCGATCGCCGGCTGGGCCGCGGCCGACGACCGCCTGGGAGAGCCGTTCCTGCGCGCGGTCCTGCACGACACGCCCCTGCGCCTCGTGAGTGGTAAGGCGGGTTAGAACCCGCC